>NZ_JAAGPG010000038.1:0-35334 GCF_017104665.1 Burkholderia sp. Se-20378
CGCCGAGCGCGCCGGCCGCGCCCGCGAGCCCGAACAGCCCGATCTCCGTGTGCGACAGCGACAGCGGCGGCGCGCTGAGCGGCAGCACCATCGGCGTCCACAGCGTCATCGCGGCCGCGAAATGCAGGAAGGCGATGAAGGCGCGCACGCGCAGCACGCGCTCCTGCGCGAAGAGGGCGAATACCGACCCGATCAGGCGCGGGTACGGCTCGGCGACACCCGGAAGGCGATGGTGCGGGAGGACGCGCGACAGGACGACGGCGAGCAGCAGCATGACGCTGGCCGACGTGAAATACACCGCGCGCCATCCCGCGAGGTCGGCGATCGCGCCCGAGAACGTGCGCGCGAGCAGGATGCCGAGCACGATGCCGCTCGTCACGGTGCCGACGACCTGCCCGCGTTCCGCCGGTTCGGCGAGCCCGGCCGCGAACGACACGAGCACCTGGGTGACGACGCTCAGAAAGCCGATCAGCGCCATGCCGGCGAACAGCACGGATGCGCGCGTGGCGGTGGCGATCGACAGCAGCGCGAGCGCGCAGACGACCGACTGGATCAGGATCATCCGGCGCCGATCCCACAGATCGCCGAGCGGAACGAGGAGCAGGAGGCCGAGCCCGTAGCAGAGGCTCGTGATCGTCATGACGCCGCCGATGGCGGCGCGCGAGATGTCGAACTGGTGCGCGAGCGTGTCGAGCAACGGCTGCGCGTAGTAGACGTTGGCGACGGCGAATCCCGCCGTCGTCGCGAACAGCAGCGTGACGGGGCGCGTCAGCGTGGCGTGGGCGGGCGCCGCGTGGGTCTGCGGGGCGCGCTGGAGCGGAGACAGTTGTTCGAGGCTCATGATGGTGACGGGTGGCGAACCGGCATGAAGAAAGCAGGCGGGGCGGCGCACGCGGGTCGCGCGGACCGCCCCGGGAAACGGCCAGGCGCGTGGGGTAGCCCGCGCGGCCGCGTTACTGCAGCGACTGGCGCATGTTCTCCATCACCTGGCCGGCGCCTTCGTAGTAGTCCTTCTCGACGTTGAAGCGGATCAGGCAGCCGATGCAGATGTCCCGGATCGCGGCCGGGTTCTGCGTCGCGAGCGGCAGCAGCACGCGCTTCACCAGGCTGTTGCCGTGCACCACGTCGATCTTCGTGTGCAGCACGTGGTAGGCGATGACTTCCTCGGGCACCTGGTGGCGGCGCATGCCCTTCACCATCTTCGAGAAGCGGTACGGCACCGTGTCCTCGAGCAGCGTCAGCGTGCCGAGCAGACGGACCACGTACCAGCGACGCAGCGCGTACATCGACAGCAGGTTGCCGTTCTTCAGCGCGAGCGCCGACGACAGGATCGACGGATCGAAGCGCTGCAGGTACTGCCGGAAATGCGGCTCGGCCTTGCCGAACAGCAGCGTGTGCATGCCTTCCAGCTCGCCGAGCCCCATTTCGTCCCAGAAGTTCTCCGCGACCGCGAGCTTCATGTCGCCCAGCATGCCGATCTGCGACAGCGCGATCGTGTCGTCGAAGCGTCCGTCGACCTGCGCTTCGAGGCAGACGTAGAACGCGAGCTGTTCGAGCGACGCTTCCTCTGCGAGAAAGCGGAAGAACGGCGCGACGGCTTCGCGATTCGTGCGACGCAGCGTGTAGTACCACTCTTCGAGCTGTTCGGCGTTCTCGGGCAGCCCGGACAGGTCGAGACGCGATTCCTCGTGAAGATTCCACTCGCTTTCCAGCGCCACGATCTCGTCGTATTCCGACGGTTGCGGAATCGTGTCGTATGCGCTCGGCGGCGCGAGTTCGCGCAGGTAGAACGCGTTCAGGCGCTTCTGTGCGTCGAGCGTATTGCAGCGCGGAACGTCGGCCGTTTCGGGGCCGTGTGCCGCGTGGATCAGGTGCTGCGCTGCTGCTTGAATCGCTTGCGTAGACATGCTTGTCGCTCCAGTCTCGGGATGGGAGGGATTGCGGACCATACGACTCCGCTGATGGCGGACACCGGCGCCAAGGCCGCGCGGCGAAGCCGACGATGAAGGGAAATGTACTGAACGCGATGCGCGACGGTTAGCCGGCGCGTCTCAATGGATTGACAGTGCGTCCCATCCACGCGGCATTCGGCGTGGGCGGTTGCACAGAAACGAATCGTCGGTTTGTTGGGACAAAAACGCTAACGGTGACGGCCGCGCTTTTCATACATTACGTGCACCGGGCTCGCTGCTGCGTTCGCAGGTGACGGCGGCCCGGACGGACACGGAGGATGAAGCGATGCACAGACTGACGTTGCTGCCGCAGGGTATCGAAGTATGGCTTCCGGATCGCGCCGCGTTGACGGAGCTCGACTTCGAGCTGCACGGACAGGAATCGATTCCGTTCGGCTGCCGGGCGGGCGCGTGCGGCGCCTGTGTCATCGAAGTCCTGGACGGCCTGCCCAATCTCGGCAGCCGGCAAGTGGAAGAAACGGCCTTTCTCCACACGCTCGGATATCCGGACGAGCGCTTCAGGCTCGCGTGTCAATGCCGGCTGACCGGCGCGGCGACCGTGCAGGTCGCCACGTCCGACGGCTGAATCCATCAACGTTGCGTTCCATGCCTGTCTCCACGTCATTTATATAGGATTTCTTATGAGTAATCGTGTGAAAAACGCCGGTCTCGAGCACCGTACGCCGTTCCTGAATGCAGCCGCAGGCGCGCAGTTGCGCGGCGAGATCGATGCGCTGATCGATCGTCAGATCGACACGTGGTACGACACCGTGCCGTACGCCGCGCACCTCGAAGGCAAGACCGTCGACAGCGAGTACTACCGTCGCCACCTGATCGAAACGGCGTGGCGCATCCGGCTGCTGCGCGTGTCCGAATCGAAGGCGCTCGCCGAGATCGCGAAGCGCAGCCCGGAAGCGGCGCAGATCTGGGCGAACTACGAGCGCGAGGAAATGCTGCACGACGACCTGTTCATCCAGGATCTCGAGCGCGCCGGCGTCACGCGCGACGCGTTTCTCGCGACGGAGCCGTACCTGTCGACGAAGCTGCTGACCGGCTACTTCTCGTATCTGCTCGATCACGAGGGCCCGCTCGGCGTCGTGGCGTACTCGTATCTGGTCGAGTACGTGAACGTGAAACTCGAGCCGCGCAAGATCGAGGCGCTGAAGGATTCGGTCGGCGAGCAGAACATCGGCGGGCAGATCGCGCATTCGCACACCGACATCAACGACGACCATCCGGGCGAAGTGTGGGCGGCGATCCGCTACCTGCTGCGCGACGACGATGACATCGCGGCGCTGAAGCGCTATCTGGGCGAACACCAGACGGTTCTCGCGCTGTACTTCAAGGAACTGTACGACGACAAGATTGCGTCGACGCTGAAGGCGGCAGCCTGACGGGAGAGCCGACATGCTGGCTGATGGCGTTCTGATTCTGAGTCACTGCGGTTATTCGTTCGTCGAGGATCTGGTCGCGGCGATCGGCCAGCGGCAATTGCACGCGTACGTCCTGACTTCCCGGCCGCTGCCGGAGCACGCGGGGCGCCTCGACGCGCTCCGCGCGCTGGCGGCCGGCGTCCATGCGGGCGACGCGCACGAGCTGTCGGAGGAGGAGGTCGACCGCACGCTCGATGCGTTGCAGGCGCGCGGCGTGCGGGTGCGGGCCTGCATTTCGGTATGGGAAGGCTACCGTGGGCTGATGGCCCATGCGAATGCGCGCCTGGGGGTCGCGGATCTCGCACCCGCACAAGTCGAATCGCTGCGCGACAAGCTCCATGTCCGCAACGCGCTGCATGCGGTGGGCCTCTCCAGCCGAACCGCGCGCACGCTCACGCCGGACGTGCTGCGCGCGCTGCAGGCGACGGGCGGCGACTACTTCGTGAAGCCGGTGCAGGGGATCGCGTCGTACGGCGCCTTCCGGCTCACGCACGACACGACCTGGGCGACGCTCGAGGCGATCGCGGCCGAAGCGCGGGCGGACACGGTCTATGCGTCGGTGCTCGGCGACGGCGTCCGGTTCATCGCGGAAGAGTACGTGAGCGGAACCGAGTGCAGCTTCGAGGTGCTGGTGGTCGACGGGCGTCTGCATGTGGTCGCGATTCACGAGAAATGCGAGCTGACCGAAGCGAACGGCACCGTGCTGGAAGACAGTTGCACGAGCCCGCCGGTATCGATCGCCGCGCATGAATGCGGGGCTGGCATCGCGTGGCTTGGCAAGGTGTTCACGCACCTGGCGCTCGACTGGGGCTGCTTCCATGTCGAGGCCCGTTTCGACGGCGCACGATGGGATCTGATCGAGATCAATCCGCGCGTGGGCGGCAGCCTGATTTCGCCGAGCGTGAAGGCGCTCAATGGCGCGGCGAGCCTGCTCGACATGTGGCTTGCGGTGCTCCTGCTGGATGCCGATGCCGCGCGTGCGTCGCTCGCGCACCTCGCCTATGGCGCCGACGGCCGCGCATCGGGGCCGAACGCGACGGTCTTCCGCGTCTACTTCGCGTCGCCGGGGCGGATCGAGTCGATCGTGCTCAATCCGCTGCCGCGCGCGCCCGTGGTGACGCAGGTGTTGCTGAAGTCGGGTGACGAAGTCGACCCGGCATCGCGCGAAGTATTTCTCGGTCAGTTGCTGTGGTCGATGAGCCGCGCGGAACGCGATGCCGAACTCGACACGCTGCTCGCGGCTTCCGCGGATGCCATCACTGTGCACTACCGGGTCGCCGAACCCGCGCTGGGAGCCTGATCATGACTGCTCGTTCCGCATCGACGCTGTTGATCGTCGACTACAACCTGAGCCGGGTGGAAGACGTCGCGCACCTGGCACGCCACGCGCGCGAGCGCTACGGCGCCCGGACGGTGCTGATCCGTTCGGGCCCGAGCGAACGTGACCGGCGGATCTGCGACGACGTGATCGATCTCGATCCGCTCGCGGACGGTTTCGTCGATGCCGCCGTGGCGCAGCTCGCTGGCATCGCGGGCGACCTGCGGGCCGGTATCGTGTTCTCGGACAACGCTGTCCAGCAGGGCGCCGCGCTGCTGGAACGGCTCGGCCTGGCAGTCGATTCCGCATCGCTCGCGGCCGGTGCGTTCAGCAAGCACGCGTATCGGGTCGCGGAGCACCGCGTGCGTGCGCTGCTCGAAGCGCAGCGCGTGATGGTGCCGGACTATGCGGAGGTGGCGTCGGTCGACGATCTGCGGCGCTTCGCCGCCGCGCATCCGGGCGGCTTCGTCGTCAAGCCGTCGTGCGAGGGCAACAACCGCGGCGTGGTGGTCGTGCGCAACGGTGACAGCCTGGAAGCCGCGTTCGGCGAGGTCGCGCCGTATTTGGCGGGCGGCGTGATCTGCGAAGCGTTCATTCCGTTCGCGCGCGAATTCTCGTTCGACGGCCTGGGGGCGCTGGCGTTTACGACCGAGAAGGTCAGCGCGACCGGCCGCTATCCGGTCGAGGTTGCGCAGATCCTGCCGTCGCGGCTCGCCGATCACGAAGCGGACACGCTCACGCGCGCCGGCCGCCTCGCCAATCTGCTGGTCGGGCAACGCGCCGGCCCCTTTCACAACGAGATCAAGCTCAGCGACGACGGGTTGCAGGCCGCGGTCGTCGAACCGAACCGGCGTCCGGCAGGCATGAAGATCTGGTGGCTTGCACGCTGGGCCTACGGCGTCGATCTGTTCCACGCGTGGATCGACACGGTCTGGGGCGTCGCGCCGCCCGTGACGCTGCCGGCGCCCGCGCGCTTCGCTGCCGCGGTGATGCTGGGCGTCGCATACGACCGGCAGTTTTCGCCGCAGGACGTGCGTGCCGGCGCGGACCCGCTCGGTGACGCGATCGCCGACACCGTGCGCACGCTCGGCTTGCGCGACGGCGCGCTGCAATCGCAGGGCTTCGAATGGCTGCATGCGGAGCGGCGCTTCGTTCACGCGATCGCACGCGACAACGCCGATTTCGTCGCGCTCGCCTGCATCACGCTCGAACCGGGCGACGTTGATATTCGCGACGTCGTCGCGACGCTGCGCGCGAGCTGGCCGGTTGCGCTCGATGCGGCCTGTGAAGTGCGCGCGGCGGCGTGACGCCACCGTCAATCCATTGGTCCGGAGACCGCGATGAACATTCTCGTATTGCACCGCGTACCCTATCCGCGCATCGACTATGCGCGCGGCATCGATCACGATCGGCATGACGTCACGTATTTCGGCAAGCCCGACATTCTCGACACGATTCCGGCGGAGCTGCGCTGCTCACGTGTCGAGCGGGCCGGCGACGCGTCCGCGTTCGACGAGGCGAGTGCCTGGCTCGAAGCCCGTCCGCAACGATTCGACGTCGTGATTTCTTTGTCGGAATACGAATTGATCGACGCGGCGAAGCTGCGGGCGCGATTCGGCATCGCCGGCAAATCGGTCGATGAAGTGATGCTGGTGCGCGACAAGGTGAAAATGAAGGCGGCGGTGCGCGACGCCGGTGTGCGCGTGCCGCGCTTCCTGCCGTTGCGCACGTGGATCGACGCGCAGGGGCACACGCCGTGGCACGGCAAGACGGTGCTGAAGCCGCACAGCGGCGCGTCGAGTGCCGACGTCGTCGTGTTCGACACGCCCGCCGCATTGGTCGACGCGTTGGCGGCGGGGCGCACGGGTGTCGCCGCGCTCGATTCGGACGCGCCGAGAATCCAGGATTTTCAGCTGGAGGAATTCGTCGACGGCCCGATTCTGCATTTCGACGGCATCGTCGCGGACGGCACGCCACGCGCGATCACCGCGAGCCGCTATGTGGGCACCTGTCTCGGCTACGCGGCGGGCCAGCCGCTCGGCTCGTTCCATTTCGCGCTGAGCGACACGGCCCGCCGCTGGGTCGAGCGCGTGCTGGCCGCGGTGCGCATCGACACGGGCAGCTTCCACCTGGAGGCGATCGAACAGGACGGCGAGCTGGTGTTCCTCGAAGTCGGCAACCGGGTCGGCGGTGCGGACGTGGTCGCGACGTTCGAGCTCGCCACCGGCATCCACCTGCCGTCGGTCGAACTGCGATTGCTGATCGGCGAGCCGGCCAGCCTGCCGGCGCGCACCGCGTTCGCGCAGCAGCTGTGGCATGGCTGGTTCGTGTTTCCGGGCCATCACGTGCAGGGCGGCCGATTCCACGGGTTCTCCGGCATCGAGCCATTCCGCACGAGCCCGGCGGTACTCGCGTGGGCCGAACTCGAGACGGGCCGTGCGTTCGCATCGAATGTCACGTACTCGGCGCGCGAAACCCCGCTCGCGGGGATCATCGGCACGCCGAGCCCGGACGAGACGCGCGAGTGGATCGAGCGGCTGTTCGCCTCCGCGTCGCTGTGCCTCTCCGTGCCGGCGTCTTCCTGACGCACGGGCCTTTCGACAGGAGCCGAACATGGCACACGTGATCACGGAAAACTGCATCAAATGCCGCTACACCGATTGCGTCGAGGTGTGTCCGGTCGATTGCTTTCACGAAGGCGCGAATTTCCTGGTCATCGACCCGGACGAGTGCATCGACTGCGGCGTGTGCCGTGCCGAATGCCCGGTCGGCGCGATCTTTCCCGCCGACGAAGTGCCGGCGGCGCAGTACGCGTTCGTCGCATTGAACACGACGCTGTCGAAGACGTGGCCGAGCATCACGCGCAGCCAGCAGCCGCCGGTCGACGCGGCCCGCTGGGCGAACGTCGACGGCAAGCTCGCGCTGCTCGAAGCCTAGCCGGCGACACGACGATATACCGGCATCGCGGCGGGAGCCGGTCTCGACAATCCCGCTTTGCCATTCACCATTCATGGAGGTTTGTATGGCACTCAATCCGCTGCAACAGTTCTTCTCGAAGGTCGGCGCCGGTGACGTACCGGGCGCGCTCGAGGTCATCGACGACGCGACGGTGTTCGAGCCGCAGGGCCCCGAGAGCCTGCCGATCTACGGGCGCTTCGTCGGCAAGGCCGGTGTCGAACGCCTGCTCGGCACGCTGGTCGAGCAGTTCGAGACCGAGCAGTTCGAGATCCGCAAATGGGCGGAAGCCGACGACCATGTGTTCGCGTACGGCTACATGCAGCATCGCGTGCGCAAGACGGGCCGGACCTTCAAGAGCGAATTCGCCGTCGTTGCACGCATCGAGGGCAACGTGATCCGCCACTATCGGATTTTCGAGGACACGGCTGCGGCCGTGGAAGCGTTCGCCTGATCGCCCGGCGGGAGGCGCGACGGCCCGGTGCATTGCACGCCGGGCCGTCGTGCGCTGTGTTTGCCGCGCGGTTCAGCGAATCTGCGCGAGCCAGCCGCTGTAGTCGGTGTCCGTGTGTCGTTGCAGGCGATGCTGCGGGTTCCCGGCGACGACGCGCGTCTCGCTCGGTGCGTGACCGAACTCCAGCTTGAACGCGCGGCTGAGCTGCGTGTTGCTGTTGAAGCCGTACCGGTATGCGAGGTCGCCGATCCGGTGGCGAGGGCTCTCGGGCGACATCAGCGCGCGGTGAATCGCGAGCAGGCGGCGCTTGCGGATGTAATTCGCGACCCCGCCATCCTGCTCGAACAACCGGTACAGACTCGAGCGCGAGATGCCGATTTCCTTGCAGATTCGATCCGGCGACAGGTCCGGTGATTCGAGGTTCTGCCGGATGTATTCCTTGATCTTCACGTACAAGGTCGACAGCAACTCGTTGCGTGCATTCGAGATCTCCTGAGCGGTCGGGCTGAGCATCGCCTTCACCAGGCTCAGCGTTGCCTGCTCCGCATGCAGCGCTTCCGACTGCGACAGCGTGCCGATCTTGTCGAGCAGGCTTCGCAGATAGCTGTCGAGGAGCTGGCTGATTCCGCCGCTGAAGATGGTGCCGTGGACGCTCGACGGCAGGCTCGGCAGCATGTCGCGCGCGACCAGCAGCGTGACTGCGTCGCCTGCCTGGATTTCACGGTGATAAGGACGAGCCTGGTCGACGACGAGGATATCCCCGGGCTGGACGAACACCGGCCGGCCGTCGATCTCCCCACGCACGCTTCCCGCGTCCCGCAGGTTGAACGAATAGTTGTCCATCCCGTCTCGCCGAATGAACGCCGCCGAGCGGTTGAGCGCGTACGAGAGCGGCACAGCCGCGCTCCCCGGGTGGTGGTAGGTCCATTTGCCGACCGAGATGTTGCCGAGCGTGTAGCCGATGAACTGATAGTCGATTTTCGGATCAATCGGCGTGGTTAAAGCAAACTCCGCAATCGAATACTGGGTCTGCCACGCCTCGAGACGTTCGGCAGGTAAATAATCCTGTAGGGAGAAACGGAAAGGCGGATTGGTCGAGCTGCTCATCTTGTGGCCCTCAATATCGCATTTTGGTTTGCTAAATTATAGAGGGGTTTCTTAAAGGAATGGGATGGGTGCAGGGGTGGGTCGCTATATAGATTTTCTTCTATCTATATAAGTCGGTTGAATACTTTATTCTGTCTTGATTGAGAGTGTCCCTGTTATTTTTGTTGGGAATCAGTCACGTTGGGGGCTTGCGGAGTAACCTTTTTATCGAAAGCGTCTGATGTTGAAATAATGATTTCGATTCCGTGAAATTCCGTCGAATATTGCGGGGCTGGCTTTCTTGCGATTGCCTTTCGGTGTGGTGTGTCATGCAATTTGAAGAGCTGGCTCAGTGAACTGGCTCTTGGGTCTCCGAATGCCAGCGCGAGCGGGAGGCCAAAGGCGATCTGCACACACACGTCGCGACGGCGCCCGGATGGCGATATCGGATTACGGACCCCAACCTAGATGATTCGATTCCATGAACCGCTTTCCGCTTTCTCCGGCTCGACGAATGCCCAGATCGCGCGGCAGCGGGTGCAGCGACAGTACATGACCGAACCCGCCGAATCGGGGCCTTCGGAAGAAAATTGAGGCTGGGGAATGTCGGAGAGGAAGCCGCTTGCGACGGCCGCGTTGCGACGGTGAGTGTATTGCCGATACTCCTGATGTGTTGAAAACGCTTTGGGCTCGCCGACACCGAGACAGTGCATGCAGGCTGGAAGCAGACGCGCGATCGCACCGTTGCTCTGCGCTTCACTCCCTCGCATGAGTTTCAGCCATTCACCGCGCGGGACTTGTGCTTCCACACGCGTGCTTTCGCCATCAAGCCACACGCGCAACTGATGCAGGTCGATCTCCCGTTCGCGATAGCGGCGGAGCATGTTCCGGATATCCTGGTCCATTGCGGTCGTGTACCTGATTTTCGATCTCGGAACCCGTATCCCGTCAGTCGTGCCGCGTCACACCCCATCCCGCAAAGCCATCGCAAGCGGCATCATCGCCGGCCCGATCGAAGCGAGCAGCCGCTCCTTCGACACCCCGTCACGGGATTGAACGGAGATACCGTGCAGCTGCGTCGCATAGAAATCCGCCAGCGCCTTGATGTCGGCGCCCCGCGCGAGCTGCCCCTGTTCGGCCGCGAGCTGCAGGCGTTCGACGATCGACTGCGTGCGTGCGCGCCGATGGGCGGCCAGCCATTCCATCACCCCTTCGTTTTCGGCCGAGTAGTTGGTGGCGGCGGACACCACCATGCAGCCGTGCGGCTGGCCACGTCGGGTATAGGCGGCGACCGCGTCGCGCAACATCCGTTCGACGGCCGCGCGGACATCGGTTTCTTCGGCGAACGCGCGATCGGCGAAGCCGCCCTCGCCTTGCTCGTAGAGCGCCACGGCCTCCTGGAACAGCGCTTCCTTGCTGCCGAAGGCGGCATAGATGCGCGCTGACGCGATGCCCATCGCTTCGACCAGGTCGGACATCGACGTGCCTTCGTAGCCGTGTCGCCAGAACGCCAGCATCGCGCGTTTCAGCGCCATGTCGCGATCAAATTCTCTCGGTCGTCCCGCCATATCCCTTTCGTCCGTCGTCACATCGTGCGCCGATTTTATCGCGCGCCGTGTTGACACGCGCCGTTCCGCTATTCTATTCTTTGTCGATCAACAAACAATAGGAGTTGATCATGCGTACCCTCAAGGGCCCCAGTCTCCATCTCGCGCAGTTCGCCGACGATACGGCGCCGTTCGACAGCTTGCCGAACATCGCGCAATGGGCGGCCGGCGTCGGCTTCAAGGCGTTGCAGATTCCCGCGTGGGACGGCCGTCTGTTCGACGTGGAGACGGCCGCGGAAAGCCAGGCCTATTGCGATGACGTGAAGGGCATGCTGGCGGAACATGGGCTGGAGATCAGCGAACTGACCACGCATATCTTCGGGCAACTGGTCGCCGTGCATCCGGCGTACGACGCCATGTGCGACAACTTCGCACCCGAGGCCGTGCGCGGCAACCCGGCCGCGCGCACCGCGTGGGCGCTGGACCGGCTCACGCTGGCGGCGCGGGCGTCCCGCCGCCTGGGGCTGACCGACATGGGCACGTTTTCGGGCTCGTTCGCGTGGCCCTACCTGTTTCCATTCCCGCAACGGCCCGCCGGCCTCATCGAGACGGCCTTCGACGAACTCGCGCGCCGCTGGCGGCCGATTCTCGACGTCTGCGATGAAAACGGCGTCAACCTTTGCTACGAGATCCATCCCAGCGAAGACCTGCACGATGGCGTTAGTTTCGAGCGCTTCCATGCGCTGGTCGGCCAGCACGCGCGCTGCAAGATGCTGTTCGATCCGAGTCATTTCGTGCTGCAGCAGCTGGACTATCTCGCGTACATCGATATCTACCGCGACTACATCCGCATGTTCCATGTGAAGGATGCCGAGTTCCTGCCTTCGGGCCGGCAGGGCATTTATGGCGGCTATAGCTCATGGCTCGAGCGTGCAGGCCGTTTCCGCTCGCTCGGCGACGGTCAGGTCGATTTCAAGGCGATTTTTTCGAAATTTGCTCAGTACGACTACACAGGATGGGCGACGCTCGAGTGGGAATGTTGCCTCAAGGATCAGGAGGACGGCGCGCGCGAAGGCGTCGCGTTTATCAACGACCACATCATCCGGGTGACGGAGCGCATCTTCGACGACTTCGCCGGTGCCGCGGTCGATCAACGGCAGATCCACGACATGCTCGGCATCGCCTGAGTCGGCCCCCTCATTGCCAGGAACACTCGATATGTCCGCTCAACTTCAGTCGTCGCAAGCCGACGCTCAAGGCTTTTCGCATCAATACGTCCGCATCGACGGCCAGCGCATTCACTGCGTCACGGCCGGCGCAGGCACGCCGGTCCTGCTGATTCCGGGTTGGCCGCAAACCTGGTACGCCTGGCGTCATGTGATGCAGGCGCTCGCCGCGCGCGGTTTCATGGCCGTCGCGGTCGATCCGCCCGGCACCGGCTATTCCGACCGGCCGCAGGCGGGTTACGACACGGGCCACACGGCGGCCACGCTGCATCGCGTGATGGTGCAACTTGGCTTCGATGTGTACCAGGTGGCCGGCCACGACGTCGGCATGTGGGTGGCCTATGCACTCGCGAGCGATCGGCCCGAGGCGGTGAAGTCACTGGCGCTCACGGAGGCGGTGATCCCCGGGCTGGCGCCCGCGCCGTCGATCTTCGCGCCGCCGGAAGAGAACATCTTCCTGTGGCATTTCATGTTCAACCAATTGGCCGATCTGCCCGAGACGCTGATTGCCGGACGCGAGCGGGCCTATCTGGAGTTCATGTTCAACCGCTGGTCGTTCCGGCGCGATTGCGTGGCCGTCGATGTGTATATCGACGCCTATTCGGCACCGGGCGGCCTGCGCGGCGGCTTCTCCTATTACCGCGCGATTCCGGAGACGATCCGGCAGAATCAGGCGCGGGCGCAACACAAGCTGACGATGCCCGTGCTCGCGATCGGTGCCGAACATGCAACCGGCGATGCACCGCTGGTCACGATGCGCGACAACGCGACGGATCTGCAGGGCGCGGTCGTGCCCGATTGCGGCCACTTCATCATGGAAGAGGCGCCCGACGCATTCATCGGCCATCTGCTGCCGTTCCTGGAACGGAGCCGCTGATCATGCCGATCGACGCGAACATCGCCACGCTGCTGGAGCGATTGGCCGGAGGCGAACCGCCTGCGTCGCTGGACGCGTTGCGGCAGGCGACCGAGACGACACTGCGGGGCTGGCACGGACCGCTGGAAGCAGTCGACCGGACGGAAACCTTCGCGGTGCCCGCGCGCGACGGGCGCCAGATTCGCTTGCGGGCCTATTGGCCGGCGCTCACGTCGGCGCGCGCGGCACGGCAGCCGGCGATCGTCTATGCCCACGGCGGCGGGTGGTGCCTCGGCACGCTCGAGCTTTACGACAATCCTTGCCGCGCGCTGGCCAACGCGGCGCAATGCGTCGTGCTGTCGGTCGATTACCGGCTCGCGCCCGAGCACAAGTTTCCGGTGCCGCTGGAGGATTTCTGCGATGCGCTGGACTGGGTGTTCGGCGAGGCGGCCGGCCTGGGGCTGGACCCGGCGCGCATCGCCGTCGGCGGCGACAGTGCCGGAGGCAACCTGGCTGCTGCTGCCTGCCTGGTCGCACGGGAGCGCGGCGGCCCGTCGATCGCGCATCAGCTGTTGCTGTACCCGCCGCTGGATGCGTCGATGAGCACGACGTCCTATCGGACGTACGGGCAAGGCTACTACCTGACGTACGAGATCATGCAGTACTGCTTCGACCTGTACCTGGCCGATCCGGCGGATGGCAGCTCACCCAGCGTGTCGCCGCTGCGGGCGGCTTCGCTGGAGGGGTTGCCGCCGGCCACGCTGCTGGCGTGCGAGTACGATCCGGTGCGCGACGACGCGCAGGTGTATGCGGCGCGATTGCGGGACGCCGGTGTGCCGGTCGATTGCGTCGTGCTGCCGGGGATGATCCATGCTTGCATCCATATGGTCGGCGTGACGCCGGCCGCCCGCCGGGTGTTCGACGTGGCCGGCGCGCAGATGCGCCGGGCTTTCCAGTGATGAGCGCATGGCCGTGCAGGGATGGCTGCGCGGTCAGGCGGCTATGCGATATCAGGCCGACGGGCGCGTTTTCCGTGACGTCGACGAACTTCCTGTTTGACCGGCCACGCAGTCGACGTATTGACTGCCGACAGCAGGTTGTCTAGATTCTTCGTCATGTACGCACTTTTCGTCACGACCACGACTACCACCACGACCGCCAATGGCGGGCCGGGAGGAGGTCGCGCGTCGTAGGTCAGTGTGTCGAACCCACCCCAAGCCCCGCCGGAAACGGACGGGGCTTTTTTCATGCTCCGCCTGGCCGGCATCGAACGTCAGCGGAGAACATGATGGATGATTGCGATCGCCGAGTGTCCGGCGGCAGAGTCGACCCGTTTCGCCAGAAGCCCGACAACCCGGCCGCCTGGCTCACCGGAATCGCGCAAGGCGTGCCGACGTCGACGCGGATGCTGCTGATCTTCCAGTTCCTGGTGAACCTGTCGGTGTTCGGATCGCTGCCGCTGCTGGCCGCGTTCCTCGACATGGAGCGCCATCTGGACGCGAGCAGCGTTGCCAGCGTGCTGACGGTGAACCTGCTGGCGAGCCGGCTGCTGCCGCTGGTGCTGGGGGCGTCGACGGATCGCTTCAGCAGTCGCGTACTGACCACGCTCGGCCTGCTTTGCCGCGCGGCGGGGTTCGTCGGATTCGCGTTTGCGCAGTCGCTTCCGGGCCTGTTGATGTGGGCGTGCGTGTCCGGGCTCGGGGCCGCGCTTTACGAAACGACCGCGTATTCGATCTTCGGCTCGCTCGACGGCGCCGTGCGTCCCAAGGTGTTTGCGCTGAACAATCTGGCGCTCAACCTCGGCGCGTTGATCGGCCCGGCGCTGCTGATCGTCGTGCCGAACACGAACGGGGCGCTGCCGTTTCTGGTGAGCGGCGCGGTGTTCGCGGCGCTCGCGCTGATTGCGCCGTGGATCGCGGGGCGAAGAACGCACAACGCAGTCGCCGCACACCCGCTGCGCGGCGTGCTGGTTGCGTTTGGCGACCGGCGGTTTCGCCGGCTGTGCTGGGCACTTGTCCCGTTCTGGACCGTGTACACGCAGATTTACGTATTCATCCCGTTGACCTTTTCGCATGGTGCGCACGGCTATAACGGCGTGCGACCGTTCTACATCACGAATGCGCTGATCGGAATCGCCACGGCGTGGCTCGGCATGGGCTGGTTTCAGCGTACGAACTGGCGATCGATGATGGTGATCGGGCATGTCGCGTTGTGCGGCTGCTTTGCGATTGCGGCGCTGCTGTTCGCCCGCGATCGGGGTGCGGATGCGTCGCTCGTGATACTGATCGTGATCGCGATCGTCTTCACGTTTGGCGAAAGCCTGATTCTTCCTGCGTCGAATATTGCGCTCGCCGACCTGACGACGGACGGCAATGCCGGCAGCTATTTCGGCGCATCGGCGATTTCGTGGGCGATCGGCGGGATGCTCGGCAACTTCATCGGCAGCGTCGCCGCAGGCTGGACGTCGCTCGCGCCGGGATGGATCCTGTTTATGGGAATCGCGCTGACTGGTCTGCTCGCATTCGGCAGGCAGCGGCCGGACTAGCCAGAGTGACGGTCGAGGCAGCGTGAACTACTTGCGACGTTGAACCCGCGCCTTTGCACACTTGAACCAGAGCCGCATCGCACCGACACCGCCCGCGACCGGAATCCGCGGCAACAGGAACCGGTCGTCGTACGCATCGGCGCAGCCGCGCCGGGTCGTCGTCGCGTTGTGGTACCCCGCGGCGGCGACCTGGTCACGCACGCGCGGGTCCAGGTCGCCGTACGGGTAGCAGAACGATTCGACGGGCTGGCCGCCGAACGCTTCGAGCCGTTGCTTCGATTCGTTGATCTGAACCGCCGACACGTGTGCCGGCACGTGCGACAGCGCGACGTGATCGAGCGTATGCGAGCCGATTTCATGGCCGTGATCGCGCCAGGCGAGCATGTCCGCGCACGTCATCAGCGGCGAGCGTGCGGTATCGGCACCCGCATCCCAGTCGTTCTCGCGGCCGAACCGGCCAGCGACGAAGTAGCAGGTCGCGGTGAAACCGAGCGCGTCGAGCACAGGCATCGCATGCGTCAGCACGTTGAGAAAGCCGTCGTCGAACGTAATGCCGAAGACCTTCCCGCTGCGCTCGCCACGCAGGTACGGCTGCAGTTCGCGCACGCTCAGGCCGCGGTAGCCGAGCCGCCTGAACAGCGTCATCTGGCGGCGGAACGCATCGGGCGCGACGCTCAGGCCGCGCAGCCGGTCGGTCGGCGGCGGCAGCGTGCGGATCTGGTGATACATCAGGATCGGGTAGCGCGTGGCGGACGGCAGCATGAGCGGGTCGCGAGAGCGGGGAGTTACGCGGCCTTGCGGAAAATCCGCAGGGTCTTGAAGTCGCCGATTTCGACGAAATCGGCATTCGCCGCCCATTGCTCGATGATCGGCTCGGCCTTCCGGTACGCCGACGAGCCCTTGTAGAACAGCAGGTGGCCGTCGCGCGCGGTATGGCGGGCGAACAGGTCGAGCACTTCTGCGTCGGTCTTCGCGCCGTAGCGGCTGTTCGTCTCGTCGCGGAATTCGCACAGATGGAACAGCGTGACGACGTCGAACGCCGGCAGCAGGTCCGAATTGCTCGTATAGATGTCGCCGAAATAGGCCAGATAGGTCTTGCTCACTTCCGGCTGCCGCGTGACGAGATCGACGTACGACTTGTATTCCTTCGGCGACGCCGTCACGCCGAAAACGGTGTTGTTCAGGTGCGGCCGCGCGCATTCCATGCCGACATGGTGGTGGCCGCCGGTGCCGAAGTGATAGATGCGGATGCCGTTGAGGCGCGCGGTTTCCAGCCATTCGACGAAGTGCACGTCACACGGGCACTCCTGCGTGCGCAGGTCCCAGTACTTCTTCCAGATGTTCATTGCCATTAAACGGACCTCATGGATGTCACCCGACGATACGGGTTGTGGCGAATCGATTTCTGATAGACGGACAGCGTCGCGTCGATGAATCGTTCGAACGAGAATTCGCGCTTGCCCTTCAGCCGCGCGCTGCGTCCCATCGCGCGCACGCACCCGGGCTCGCGCATGATCGCGCGCAGGATGGCCTCGATCGCTTCGGGTTCGCGCGGCGGGACGACCCAGCCGTCCACGCCCGGCTCGACGTTCTCGGGCAGCCCGCCCACGCGCGTCACGATCGCCGGGCAGCCGAGCGACATCGCTTCGCGGCACGCATACGACAGGCTCTCGTGATACGACAGCACGAACGACACGTCGATGATCGAGAACGGTGTCCGCACGTCGTCGAGGCGGCCGGTGAACGCGGTGCGCGCGGCCATGCGGTGCAGCGCGATCTGCTCGCGTTGCTCGGCGGTCGGCTCCGCGCCGACCAGCAGCACGCGAAACCGCTCGCGCTCGTGTTCGGGCAGGCGGCCCAGCGCCGCGATCAGGTCCATCCAGCCTTTTTCCGGCGCGGTGCCGGCGCTGCTGCCGAGCACGATCGCGTCCGCGCCGGACGGCCCGAACAGCGCGATCTTGCGGCGGCGGATTTCGTCGCTGGCCAGTCGTTCCGCGGCCTGCCGGCGTACGCCGTGCTTGACGACCGTGACGTTGCCATACGGCGAGCGCAGCGCGAGCATGCCCGCCACGTAGTCGCTGACCGCGATGGTGTGGTCGGTGGCGAGGCGTGCGCGCAGCATGTTGCCGAAGCTGTCGGCGCGATAGGTGTTGTGCTTGGTGAGCACGACCGCGGGCCGATACCGGCAGCCGAGCAGCGCGAGCATCACCTGCCGGTGATCGGCGGACCCGTTGACATGGATGACGTCGTAGCGCTCGGCGGCGATCTGCTGGCGCAGCCGGACGATCTCCTGGTACAGCCGGTTCCAGCGCGGCTTGAATTCCATGTCGAAGATGGCCACGTCGGGGCTGTCCTTCAACAATCGCGACAGGCGGCTGCCTTCCGGCGACGCGACCGTCACACGATGACGCCGGCTCATCGCAGCGGCGAGATCGCGGACGTAGGTGTCCTGGCCGCCGCCGTAGTCGCCGTGGAAGTTGGTATACAGAATGTTCATCACGATGCCGCCTTTCCTCGATCATTCATTTGGAAGGACTGCTGAAAAAATGAGCGTGTCCGCCTGGTGAAAGCAATGACTCGAACCTGGTTCCGCGTGGTCGACGCGTGATTGCGCATCGACGCCCGGACGGGGCGTCACCGCGAATCGTTTCGAAATATTACAGACGCATTACGCACCGTAGTGTCAAGGTCTGCGCATCTTTGTGGAAATGTGTCGCGATCGTTCACCGTGTTGTCACGCAGCGCGGCGCCGCCGGGGAGGAGAGGGGGAGCCCGACGATGCGGTTCCTGTCGCCGGTGCGTGAACCTTGCCGAGCCCGGTGCGAACGGCGATGTGGCCCGACTACCCCCTCGCCGACCGCGCGGGAAGCGGGCTGGATCGCGACAAAACCCGCCTTTTAGACGACATCCGGACGCAGATCAACTAGACAGACTTTCAGATTTGAAAGCCGGACGGCCATTTGCGTTAGAATGCCCCCCCTTGTCCGCCATGGCGACCGCCAAAGGCGGACTTGTCGCACCCAGAGAGACGTGGGTTTCGATTCGTAGCCGGGCGCGAAAGATGTGCCAGCCGTTAGCAACATACGCTTTGTGATTTGGATTACTAATGAAGAAGAAGCACAACATCACCAAGTACATCGTTGTCGCGATGATTCTTGGTATCGCAGTGGGTTACGCCTGTCATAGCGCGTTTCCCGACCCGAACATGGCGAAGGAGGTCGCCGGCTACGTGTCGTTGCTGTCCGACGTATTCCTGCGCCTGATCAAGATGATCATCGCGCCGCTGGTATTCGCGACGCTGACCGTCGGCATTGCGCAGATGGGCGACGGCAGTGCCGTGGGCCGCGTCGGCGTCAAGGCGTTCGGCTGGTTTTTCATCGCGTCGTTCACGTCGTTGCTGCTCGGCCTGCTGACCGCAACAATCCTGCAACCGGGCAGCCATCTGAGCCTGCCGCTGCCGGCGTCCGATGCGGCTCTCGGCCTGAAGACGGGCGCCTTCACGCTGAAGGATTTCGTGGTCCACCTGGTGCCGAAGTCGATCGCGGAGGCGATGGCGAACAACGAAATCCTGCAGATCGTCGTTTTCTCGATCTTCTTCGGTACCGCGCTGTCCGCGCTCGGCGAGTCGGGCAAGCGCCTGACCGGCGTGATCGACGATCTCGCGCAGGTGATGCTGAAGGTGACGGGCGCGGTGATGTGGTTCGCGCCGGTCGCGGTGTTCGCGGCGCTGGCGTCGACGATTACCACCCAGGGGCTCGGCATCCTGCTCACGTTCGCGAAGTTCATGGCGAGCTTCTATCTGGCACTGGCGCTGCTGTGGGGCGTGCTGACGCTCGCCGGCGTGACGTTCCTCGGCAAGCGTGCGTTCACGCTGATCCGGCTGATCCGCGAGCCGTTCCTGCTGTCGTTCGCGACGGCGAGCTCCGAAGCCGCGTATCCGAAGCTGCTGGACGCGCTCGACCGTTTCGGCGTGAACCGCAAGATCTCGAGCTTCGTGCTGCCGATCGGCTATTCGTTCAACCTCGACGGCTCGATGATGTACTGCACGTTCGCGGTGCTGTTCATCGCGCAGGTGTATGGCATCCATCTGCCGCTGGGCACGCAGATCACGATGCTGCTGATGCTGATGGTCACGTCGAAGGGGATGGCCGGCGTGCCTCGCGCATCGCTGGTCGTGATCGCGGCGACGCTCAACCAGTTCAACATGCCCGAAGCCGGGTTGCTGCTGATCATGGGCGTCGACATGTTCCTCGACATGGGGCGCTCGGCCACCAACGCGGTCGGCAACTCGATCGCGGCGGCCGTGGTCGCGAAGTGGGAAGGGCAGCTCGACGATCCGCGCGACGACAACGATCCGGACAATGGACGCGCGATGAAGGTGAAGGTGCCGGAGACCTCGGCATCGGCATGATGCACGGCAGTGCGGCAGCGCAGCGATAATGGCGCGTTGCCGGCCCCCCGGTAGTCGATGATCGCCGGCCTGGATTCGATACGGATTCAGGCCGGCGATTTGTTTTGGGGCCGTGATTCCGTATTGAATGCGGTGGTTTTCCCTGATTCCCTGATTGATACCGGTACTCGCCGTTTCAATCCGTCGTCGTTGAACACACGGCGATATTTCCGCAGACAGGCGCAAGCCTGATTCTCCCGATCCTCGATCCCCGATTCGACGTGTAAGTGACCATTCACTGTCGCGCAGTCGCGTAGTCGCGCTCACTGTCGGCGCGCATGGGCGCCACGGGCAAGGCCGTCGGATTCGAATCCGTGAGAAGCGCAACGCCACGCGCGATTCGCAATTTTTTTCGATTTATATAACGCTATTCTCGCGCTGCGCATTATCGAACGCATGCTGCACGTAATACCGACTGCGCCGGATGATTCAGGGGAAGAATTTACGCATTGCGGTTTTCAAGCCATCCGGCCGGCCCTTCATGTGAATGTTCGCACCATTCAGGAGAGCATCCGTCATGGTCGCCAGACAACGGTTTCAGGCTGCGCTTCTCGCCGCAGCGATCGCCGCGATTACCCCCTCCGTTCACGCAAGCAACACCACCGACTGGATCGCGAACACGTACGGCACGCTCGCGGCCCACGTCGGCAACGTCGCGCGTGCGATGTGGGTCGCGCCCGAAGGCGTGATCTATACGGCGTCGATGTGGGACGAGGATGAAGGCGGTGTCGCGATCTACCAGAACGGCAAGAGCATCGGCTCGATCGGCACGCACTCGGAGTTCCAGGGCAGCGCGATCACGGGCAACGCCACGTCGCTGTTCGTCGCGCTGCAGCCGGGCAAGACGTACGGCAGCGGCGCGGTGGGGCGCTACAACCGCGCAACGAAGTATCGCGACCGCGTCATCCAGGTCAGTGCGGCGACCAACCAGCCGCGCATCGACGTCGTCACCGGGCTCGCGACGGCCGGCTCGCTGCTCTATGCGAGCGACTTCTACGGCAATCGCGTGCGCGTGTTCACCACCGACGGCGTGTGGCAGCGGGACCTCAGTGTATCGGCGCCGGGCGCGCTCGCGGTGGACGGCGCGGGCAACGTGTGGGTCGCGCAGAAGAGTGCGGGCTCGATCGTCGGCTTCAGCCCGGCCGGTGCGCTGCTGAACACGATCCGGATGCCGGCCGGATCGCAGCCGTCGGCGCTGGTTTTCGATGCGGCGGCCGGGCAGTTGCTGGTGGGCGACGAAGGCCCCGACCAGAACATCAAGCGCTATACGGTGGCGGGCCGGCCCGCGCTGGCCGGCACGTTCGGCGTGCGCGGCGGCTATCTCGACACGACGACGGGCATCAAGGGGCAGGTCGGTGCGCAGCGCTTCACGCGCGTCGTCGGGCTCGGCAAGGACACCGGCGGCAATCTCTATGTGCTCAACAATCCGTGGGGCGGCAGCTGGGATCTCGGCCGCAACGGCGCGACCGACATCCATGCGTACAGCAGCACCGGCAGCCTGCGGTGGACGCTGCAGTCGCTGAACTTCGAAGGGATCGCCGCGCCGGACCCGGTCACGGACGGCGCACTGTTCTATGGCGGCACGCACCTGTACGGCGGCAGCGCGGGCGGCAAGTTCATCGCGAACACGGTCGACCCGTTCGCATATCCGGCCGATCCGCGCATCAACATGAGCGACACGCAGCGCGACGAGCATTTCGGGCTGCTCACGTCGGTGGGCGCGAACCGGATTCTCGTCGCCGCCGGCCAGAACCCGCCGGTCTTCTACTTCTTCCACTTCAACGCGGCAAACGGCTACATCGCGATTCCGGACGGCTCGATCCCGGGCCCCGCGTTCAACACCACGCGGCGCGTGACGAGCGGCTTCAGCGTCGACAGCAAGGGCGGCGTGTGGGCCGGCCTCGACAAGACCGGCGCCATTACCCATTACCCGCTGACCGGCTTCGACGCAAGCGGCAAGCCGTCGTGGGGGCCGGGCGTCGCGACCCCGGTGCCCGCCAGCATCCAGCCGCTCACGCGCATCGTCTATCTCGCGGACAGCGACACGATGGTGCTCGCGCAAGGCGCCATCGGGAGCAACGACTGGACGTCGGTCGGCACGCGCATCGAGGTGTATCACGGCTGGAGCGCGGGCAACACGACGAAGCCCGACCCGGTGATCACGCTGCCGCACAGCGGCGCGAAATCGATCGACGCGGTGGGCAACCATCTGTTCGTCGGCTACTGGTTCAGCAGCAGCGGGCCGCTGTGGCCGAACGTCGACGCGTTCAACCTCACCACCGGCAATCTCGACACCACGCTGGTCAACACGAGCCCCGCGACCGTGGATACCAGTAGCGCGATCGATGCGATGTACAGCATTCGTGCGTATCGTCGATCGAATGGCGAGTACGTGGTGATGAAGAACAACGTGAAGGGCAACAGCATCACCGTGTACCGGTGGACGCCCTGACGTTGATGGGGCACGCGCGGCCGCCTCGACCACGGTCGGCGGCCGGGCGCGCGAAGCCGCGATGGGATTCATCGCGGTTTCGCGGTATTTCCATCGCGCTTCCACAGAATTTCCACATCACGCGTTCGTAATGGCCGGCGTGCGCAACGCGCGCCTCACCGCCCGCCGGGCGGCTGTCCCCAACCACACGACGCGGAAAATCGCTTCCGGGCACAATGACGGCGGCATCGGCAGGCACTGCGCGTGCCCATGACGATGAACCGAATCGACTGACTGGTTGCGCCGGCGTATTGCAGCGCCGGGGTATTTGCGCGGCATCCCCATGCCGCGTTTTTTGAGCCGAAGTGACGAAAAGATGAAGACGAAAACCACACCGAACCGCCTGTTGCTGATCGCTGCGCTGGCTGGCGCGCTGAGCGGTACTGTCCACGCGGAGACGGCGACCACGGCGACCGTTGCGACGGTCAACGGCACGCCGATCATGCAGGCCGACGTCGATACGTTGCTGCGCGCGTCCGGGCAACCCGACTCGCCGCAGATCCGTCAGGCGATCAAGAATCAGCTGATCACGCGCGTGCTGGTTCAGCAGGCCGCCGAGAAGGCGAATTATGCCGACAAGCCCGAGGTCAAGGCGGCGGTGCAGCAGGCGAAAACGAATGCCGAAGTGCAGCTTTACCTGCGCGACAACGTGAAGCCCGAGCCGGTGACCGAAGAACAGGTCAAGGCGCGCTACGACGAACTCGTGGCCACGCTCGGCAAGAGCGAGTACAAGCCGCGCCTGATCATCGTCCAGGATCCGGTGACGGCCGCGACGGTGCTGAGCGAGTTGAAGGCGGGCAAGTCGTTCGAAGGGCTGGCGCGTCAGTACAGCATGGCGCCGAGCCGCGATGCCGGCGGCGAGCTGCCGTGGGTGAGCTTCCATACGCCGGCGACGGAAGGCAAGACGTCCGGCTTGCCGCTGCCGGTCGCGCAGGCGCTCGAGAAACTGAAGGTCGGCGCGGCGACGAGCGATTCGATCCCGGTCGATGGCGTGCGGGCGATCGTGAAGCTGGATGCGAAGCGGCCGACGCAGGTGCCGGGCTTCGCGACCGCGAAGCCGGGGCTTCAGCAGCAGTTGCAGGCGGCCGCCGTGGAGAAGGCGAGTGCGCAGATGATCGGCAACTTGCTGAAGGACGCGAAGATCACGCAGTAATGCGGCGGCGTTGAAACGCCGGACGTCACGCGCGCCAGATCATGCTCGCGCTCGTTTCGGTTTCCGATTCGCTGCGGAAGCCGAGCCGTTCGTAGAGCCGCCGCGCCGGGTTGCCATGCAGCACGCTGAGCGACACCGGCACGTGCGCGCGTGCCGCGTCGGTCAGGATTGCGTTCAGCACGGCTTCGCCGACGCCCCGGCCCTGGTGCGCGGGGAGGATCTGGATCTGGTGCACGTGCCACTCGTCGGTGGCGCGTGTCACCTTCAGCAAGCCGATGGCGTCATCGCCTTCGCAGACGATCATCGCATCGTCGAAATTCGCGCGAATGCGCCGGTGGTGCGCGTCGTCGTCGGTCGGCGCGCCAACGCGTTGCAGGTGCTCGGTCATCGTGAGGCGACGCAGGTTCAACAGGAACGGCAGGTCGGCGGCAGACGCCGGGCGCAGGCGGATTGCGTGTGTCATCGTGCGGACTCGTTCGTGCGGGAAGGCGGGATCGTCGGCGGGAAGGGCGACCCCCGCAGCGAATCATTCCCGATGGCGGGCAGCCGGTCAAAGGGCGCAGCGCCGAAGCCGGCGCGCAGGCGCCGCCGATCATGCGGCGTGCCGGCCCGACGCCTGTTGCACATCGGCGAGATTGGCGATCAGCGTGTCGACCACCACGCGTTTCAGGCTCACGAGTGCGGAAGGTGCATCACCTTCGCCCGCATGGAGGCACACATCGACTGACGGCAGCGGCGGCAGGCCGTCGCGCTCGCCGAGCTGCCGCAGTGCTGGCGGCACCCCCACCATCGTTCTCGCCGTCACGCCCAGACCGCCCGCGACGCCGGCCCACAGGCTTTGCAGGCTGCCGGTCGTGTAAGCGAGCCGCCACCGGATGCCGGCCTTGTCGAGCGCATCGGTGCCGGCCTTGCGGAACAGGCACGGCGGCTTGTACAGCGCAAGATCCAGCGGCACGCCGGCGCGCGGACGCATGTCAGCGCCTTGCGGCCCGATCCACGCCATCGGCAGCGTGACCAGATGTTCGGCGTCGGCACGATGCCCGCGGCCCATCGTGAGCACCATGTCGAGTTCGCCGCCATCGAGCCGGTCGAGCAGCGCACCGTTGCCGTCGACGACGATGTCGACGCGCACGCCCGGGTGCGTGCGCTTGAACTGGCCGAGCGCGACGGGCAGCCACGATTCGGCGAAGTCGCCGGGCAACCCGAAGCGCACGGCCCCCTCGATCGCCGCGCCGCGGATCGCGCCGACTGCCTCGTCGTTCAGTTCGAGAATGCGGCGCGCATAGGACAGCATCAGTTCGCCGGCCTCGGTCGGCACGAGGCCGCGCCCCTGGCGGCGAAACAGCGGCTGGCCGATCTGCGTTTCGAGCTTGCGCATCTGCTGGCTGACCGCCGATTGCGAGCGGCCGATCCGGTCGGCGGCGCGGTTGAGGCTGCCGAGCCGATCCGCGGCGATCAGCGTGCGCAGCGCATCCATGTCGAGATTCGGAAGCATCATGATTCGGTTTTTCTTATAAGTCGATTTCGAATTATCGTATTTATTGCACATTCTCGTCGCTACCATCAAGTGAACCGGTCGTTCCGGTTCACGGGGAGGCGCGCGATACGCGGCGGCGGACCCCGTGACGTGGCTTCCCTTCTTTCTCACGAGGACAGTGAATGAACATCCGCTCGATATTCCGCCAAGGCTTTCCCGGCATGCTGCTGGCCGCATCGATGATTCCCGGCGACGCATCGGCCGCGCCGTCGCTCGCGGGGACGTGGACGCTGGTCGCCGCCGACGTGCAGCATCCGGACGGCACGGTCGGCCGCGACTTTGGCGCCGATCCGAAGGGGCTGCTGCTGATCGACGTGCACGGCAACTATTCGCTGCAGATCTTCAGGTCGGAACGCCCGCGCTTCGCGTCGAACGACAAGGCGACCGGCACGCCGGACGAATTCCGGGAAGCCGTGCTCGGCTCGAGTACCCACTACGGCACGCTCACCGTCGATCCGGCGAACCACAAGCTCGCGTTTCACATCAGCAATGCGTCGTACCCGAACTGGGTCGGGCAAACGCAGACGCGACGCTATCAGTTGAAGGACGGCGAACTGAGCTATCGCGTGCCGCCGCGCGCGAACGGCGACATACCGATCTCGGTGTGGCGGCGAGTGGATTGAGGCGGGAGGGTGTCAAAGCCCCGGCAACTGAATCTGCAGGGCGGCCGGGCGATGTTCGAGGACATCCGTGACTTCGTATTCGGTTTTTGCTCCGTCCGAGGTTTGCCACTGCTGCATGCGGACATTGCACACGAGCACGTCACCCTTGCTGAAGCTGATCTGGCTGTTGTTCACGCGCGACAGGAAACCGGTATCCGTGATCGCCGCGTGAATGGTCGACGTGCCGTCGTACAGCCGCCACTTGTTGTCGTCCTCGAATGCGAGCGACACGATCGAGAACGCCATCTTGCAATGCTCGTCGAGGATCAGCGAGTTGGCGGGTTCGGGCGCGTGAAACCACGCGATTTCGCTCCGGTCGACCGTTTCGACTATCTCCGTATCGGTGCCGACCGCGAACACCACGATGCCTTCGCGCGCGAGCGGCGCCAGCACGTGCTCGGTGGCGTGGCGCACGCCGACGTCGCGCAGCAGCGTGAGGACGGGAAGGTCGATTTCGAGTGTGTCGCCTTCGACGTGCAGGATGGCGGTGTGGTCCTGCATCTGCACCTGCAGGATCTCGCGCCCGCGCAGCCATTTGAGGACGGCGAAGAGCCCCTTTCCCGCCCTCGGCGCGGCGATGCCGAGCGCGGTCAGGATCGTGACCGCATTGGCGAGCGCCGTGCTTTCGTTGCCGCTCAGCATGTCGCGCATGCGGCCGAGCAGCGAGGTCGCGAGCGTGAAGTCGATGCCGAAGCTGCCGGTCTTGAAGCTGCCGCGCACGTTCACTTGCGGCCGCACCTGATTGCCGCACAGCGCGCGGGTCGACGCGTCGAGCAGATCCCCGATGGCGAGCAGCGCGGGCGCGAGTTCGCGCACCTCCATCTCGGACGATTCGAGCGCGGGCCCGTCGTATGTGGCGCGAAAGCGGCTCATCGCGCAGAGGAGGCCGGGATCGGCCGGGCCGGTACGGTTTTCATCGCGTAGGGTCATGTGGAAAGTGGGCGGATGACGTGGACGATACCGGAAGCGGATGCTTTCGGATGCCTTTCATTCTGGATGAGATCCACCGGCCGCGGACGATTTTGGCCGTCCGGCCAAGACGACGTTCGGACGCGTCTCGGCCGTACCCGGCACCCACCGAACTTTTCCGATATTTTCCCGGTCACAACCGCCAGCTTGCGGGCGCGCCGGCGCCCCGCACGCGCTTCCGGCCCCCGGTATTCCCCGGCCTGCCCCGTCCGCATATCATTCGCACATCGCGCACCTGCCGACCGCAGGCGCAGCACACAGGGATTCTCGATGGACACCAAACGATCGCGGCCGGGCCTCGTCGCCGCGCTGCTCTGGGCGGCGCTGTATCTCGCGACCGGCTACATCTCGCACGAGTTCAACGGCCCCGTCCGGTTGACGGGCTATATCTGGCTGCCGGCCGGCGTGACGGTCGGCGCGTTCATGCTGCGGCCGACGCGCGAATGGCTGACGCTGGCCGGCGCGTTCCTGGTCGGGCAACTCGCGCTGACCGGCATCGAACATGGCAACCTGGTCAATGCGGTGCTGTTCACGGTCGACGAGGTCGGCGCGGCCGCGCTCGCGGTGTGGCTCGTCCAGCGCGTGCGCTTCTCGCTCGAAGGGCTCTATTTCCTGCGCTCGGTGATCCTCGCCGGCCTGATCGCGGGCGTGGTCGGCGCGATCGGCGGCGCGGCCTGGTACACGGTGGTCAAGGGTGCGCCGTTCTTCGACGTGTGGTCGGTGTGGGCCGCGTCCGATTTCGTCGGCGTGCTGCTGGTCACGCCGGTGCTTGCGTCATGGTCGCGCTTTCGCGCGCACCGCTCGGGCGACCACGAGCGCTTCGACCTGGTGCTCGGGATGGTCTCGTTCGTGCTGGTCGTGGGCGCCGCGCTCGTGATCTTCGACGGCGACACGTCGCAGCGATTCGGCACGGGCGCTGGCTTCGCGCTCACGTATATCCCGTTGTTCCTCACCGTCGCGGTGACGCTGCTGCTCGGCGGCCGCGCGGGCTCGTCGTCGGTGCTGGTGCTCGCGCTGATCGTGATCGAGCAGACCGCGCAGGGCGACGGCCCGTTCTCGTCGTTTCACGAGCATTACGGCAGTGCGCTGCTCGAGGCGCAGCTTTATCTGGCGGTCGCGTCGCTGCTGGTGCTGACGGTGAGCACGCTGAAGACGACGCGCGAACGCGTGCATGAACATGCGGCGGTCTTGCAGAACAACATGGAGCTCGCGCTCGCGAGCGCCGGCCAGATCGCGTACGTGCTCGATCCGGAATCGGGGCGGATCGACTGGAGCGGCGACGTCGAGCGCGTGTTCGGCGTGGGTGTCGATGCGTCGCAGATCGCGAGCGTGCCGCTCGTGCTCGAACGCGTGCAGTCGGGCGACCGCGATGCGCTGCGCGACTACTGGGATGCGGAGATCGCGGGCGAGGATCGCGCGTCGCTGTCGCTGCGCATCGTGCAGCGCGACGGCGGCACGCAGACGATCACCGATCACGGTGCGCCGCTGCTCGATTCGAATGTCGACGTGACGGTGGTGGCGGGCGTCTGGCAGATCGAGCGCGTGTGGCCGGCGGCGGACGAATGAGCGGACGCGCGTCATGACAGGCCGCACGGGCGTCCTGCTGATCCACGGGCTCGGCGGCACGCAATACGATCTCGGTTCGCTGCACAAGGCGATGCGGCGTGCGGGCGCCGATACGCACATGATCACGCTGCCGGGGCACGGCACGCACCCCGAGGATCTGGTCGGCGTGCGCGCGGAGGCGTGGCTCGACGCGGTGACCGAGCAGTATCGCGCGCTGGAAAACGAGTACGACACGCTGCATGTCGCGGGCATGTGCATGGGTGCGCTGGTCGCGCTGCTGCTGTGCCATCGCGTGCAGCATGCGCGCGGCCGGCTCGCGCTGCTGGCCACGCCGGTGTTCATCGACGGGTGGTCGACGCCGTGGTATCGCGCGTTGCGGCATGTGCTGTACCGCGTGCCGGGTGTGGCGGAGCGAATGCGCGTGGAGGAAGGCGATCCGTTCGGCATCAAGAACGCGACGATCCGCGCGATCGTGAAGAAGAAGTTCGAGCGCGAGGACAGTTTCCACTATGCGTGGGTGCCGCTCGCGTGCGTGCGGCAGGTCGACCGGATGCGCGACTGGGCGCTCGAGGCCGCAGCCGGCACGCCGTGCCCGACGCTCGTGCTGCATGCGCGCGAGGACGAACTGACGAGCCTGCGCTCGGCCGATTTCCTGCTGGAGAAGATGCCCGACGCGCGCGGGATCGTGCTGGAGAACAGCTATCACATGATCTGCGCGGACAACGATCGCGACGACGTCGCGCGCCACGTGCTCGACTTCTTCGGGTTCGATCCGGTGCATGCGGTGAGCCCGGCGATGGCGCGCAGGATGGGGCGACTGGAGTCGTGACGGCGACGCGCCCGGCGCGGGGTGTCCGCTAGCAGCCGCCCCCGGTACGCATCGGGTCACGCATGCGAGCGCCCGGGCGTGGCGGATTCAAGCCGTTTCCGTCGCGCGTCGAGCCAGCAGGGCCGACTCGGCCAACTGGCCGCGCACCGCATCGATGGCTGCGTCGTCCGGCGCAACGCCTTCAAGGTAGATGAAATCGACCGTCGAAAAGCCGATGACGGCCAGCACCTGCTTCAGGTACGGGGTCAGGAAATCGGGCTGCCGTGCCGCTGCGCCCGTGCAGATGCCGCCGGAGCGCACCAGCACGAGTACGGGACGATCGGCCAGCAGGCCGACCTTGCCTTCCGGCGTGGCCGCGAACGTGCGGCCGATCCGCAGCACGAAATCGATCCACAGCTTCAGCGCGGCCGGTACCGTGAAATTGTGCATCGGCGTGCTGATCAACACGCCGTCGCTGTGCTCCACTTCCGCGATCAGTTGTTCGGAGCAGGCCAGCGCGGGATCGGAATCCGGCTGCCTCGCGACCAGCGCATGCGCATAGTCGGCCGATATCGAAGGCAACCCGGGTTGACCGAGGCTGCGCGACACGACCCGTGCATGGGGGTGGGCCGCCTGCCACTGCGCGATGGCTTCGCGCGCGATGCGCGCGCCCAGCGAACGACTGCCATGCGGACTGGCATCGACGAAAAGAAGGTTGTTCATCAGGGCGCCTGCAGGGGCTGGGTGAAATGCATGCCGCGGGACAGCAGCCCCTGGCGGAAATAGAAGCGCTGCGCGAGCGCGTTGGACAGCCCGGTATCGAGTACCAGTTGCGCGCAGCCGTGTTGCCGCGCGTCGTCGCGCACCGCATCGAGCAGCCGCTCGCCCAGCCGTTGACCACGCGCGTGCTCGGTCGCGACCAGATCGTCGACATAGACGAAGCGGCCGTACACCGTGTTTTCAAGGTGACGGTATCCCGCCAGCGCGACGACCGCACCGTCCGGGCTGCCGTGCCGCGCGGTCAGCAGCACGTAACCCTGTTCGGCCTGGCGGCGCATCTGCCGCACGAACGCATCGACATCGGTCAGGTGCGGGCGCAACTCGCGCATCACGTCGAACGCCGACCGGTAATCCTCGTCCGTCACGGCGCGTTTCAAATGGATCTCTGGCATCACGATTGCTCCACGGTAATGTCGCTACTGTACAAATCGGATGGCGTATCCTGAAGGTCCAAAAAGTGACTATTTGACTGGGACATGAAATTCGACGATCTGATGCCGGACCGTCATCTCGACATGCCGGTCTATCGGCAACTGGTCGGGCGCTTCCGCGATGCGATCGAGACCGGCAAGCTGACGCCGGGCAAACGCGTGCCGTCGGTACGGAGCCTGGCCAGCGAACTCAATCTGTCACGGGGCACCGTCGAAGCGGCCTATCAGATTCTCATCGGCGAAGGGTACCTGGTCGCACGCGGGCCGGCCGGTACCGTCGTGTCACCCCAGTTGCCGGGTGGCCGGCAGCCGCGCACCATCGCCCCTCGGCCGGACGAACCGCCGCGCGGCGATCCGGCGGCGCGCGGGCCGAAGCCGTTCCAGATGGGCGTTCCCGCGCTCGATGCGTTTCCGCGCATGCCGTGGATACGGCTGACCGGGCGTCATGTGCGGGCGATGGCGACCCCGTCGCTGGACTACGCGCCGCCGCAAGGTCACGATGCGCTGAGGCGCGCGCTGTCCGCCTATCTCGGCGTGTCGCGCGGCATCGATTGTTCGGCCGGGCAGATCTTCATCACCGCCGGGTATCGCGGGGCACTGGATCTGATCTGCCGGACGCTGCTGCGTCCGGGCGACACCGGCTGGTTCGAGGATCCCGGCTATATCCACGCCCGCCGCGTGCTCGAGCACGCGGGCATGCGGCTCGGGGCCGTGCCGGTCGACGACGACGGCCTGTGCGTGGAAGCGGGGCTGCGCCGGGCGGCCGATGCGCGCTTTGCGGTCGTGACGCCGACCCATCAAAGCCCGCTCGGTGTCGCGCTGTCGCTGCCAAGACGCCTGGCCTTGCTCGACTGGGCTCGCCAGCAGCACGCGTGGATCGTCGAGGACGACTACGACAGCGAGTTCCGTTACCACGGCCGCCCGTTGCCCGCGCTCAAGAGCCTGGATCGCCACCACCGCGTGCTTTACACCGGATCGTTCAGCAAGGTGCTGTATCCGGGCTTGCGGCTGGGCTATCTCGTCGTGCCCGAGGAGCAGGTCGCAGCCTTTCGCGACACCGCCGGCTGGCTCAGCGGCAGCGGCCAGATGCTGATGCAATCCGTCGTCGCCGACTTCATGGAACAAGGGCATTTCGCGCGCCATCTGAAGAAAATGCGGGCGCTCTACGCCACCCGCCGCGCGTGGCTGATCGATGCGCTGGTCAAGGTTTTCGGCGATGCGCTGCACATTCCGCCCCGCGCGGGCGGCCTGCACGTCGTGGCCTACTGGCGCACGGCGGTCGACGATCGCGCCGTCGCACGCATGGCCGACGCGCAGGGCTTTTCCATCCAGCCGCTGAACGACTGGAGCCCGGGCGGCCGGATGCCGCCCGGCATGATGCTCGGCTTCACGAACCTGACGTCGGCGCAGCAGGCGTTGACGCTGGTTCGACGCCTGCACCGGCTCGTTCGTGCGTGAACTGCGTGTGGTGGATTGCGCACCCGTCGAACGACTGCTTCAAGCGATGCCGCAGATCTTCGAGCAGCCAGCCTCCTGCACGGCCCAGAGGTCGATCGCGAACATGTGCCGCGTAGATAGGCAGCGATCCCGTTGGCGACAACGCTTCATCGGCCGTGTTCAGCTCGACGAGGCTACCGTCGGCCAGATACGGCTCGACGATATACGGCGGCATCTTGCACCAGCCAAAGCCAGCACGAAGGAAATCGAGTCGCCTGCCAAGATCGACGAAGCGCCAGATGCGATGCCCAATGACGCCGTGCCTGGGGCCCTCCGCGCCATACGCATCGGACAAAACGAGCTGCACGTGCGACTCCAGATCGTATCGGTTGAGCGGCCGGCCAAGGCGAACGAGCGGGTGATCGGCAGCGGCGACGGGCACCAGCGTCAGGTCCATGAGCGGATAGGCGATCAGGTCGTCCGGGATGGACGGCAACAGCAGGCACAGTGCGAGCGACGCTGCGTTGTCGCGCAGACGTTGTTCGGCACCGCCCACCCCCTCGGTGGAGAACGAAACCGGCAGGTCCGGGAACGCCTCGTGCAACGCACGCAGACTGGCTATGAGCGGCGCGGTCGGGACCAGCGGGTCGATCGCCACGGTGATTGACGGTTCAAGCCCTGTCTTCGTACCTGCCGCAATGGCCTCGAATCGGTCTGCGCTCGCCAGGACGGCGCGGGCCTGCTCAACGAGCGCGCGGCCAACCGGTGTCAGCACGGGGCGTTGGCGGGTGCGGTCGAACAGCTCGATTCCCTGTGTTTCCTCGAGCGTTCTGACCGACTGGCTGATGGCCGACTGAACGCGCCCGAGTGCGCGGCCAGCGGCCGAGAAACTGCCGACATCGCTAATGGTGACGAGGACACGCAACTGATCGAGTGTGAGACTGCCAATCAAATCCATCTCCAAATGTGATTGAAGCCATCAAAATTTAATCACTTCCTGAGTTGGGTGTCACGTCTTATATTGCGTTGCATGTTTCGCAGGCTTGCGCATCACACGATGACGCGCGTCTTGCAGAAAAGCCGTCCGGCAAGACGGTTCTCCCATCCATCAACGTCAAAAATTCCTCTCATGCCTACATTGCTCGTAGTCGAGGCCAGCCCGCGCGGCGAACAGTCCATCTCCCGTGGACTCACGAAAATGTTCGTCAATCAATGGAAGCGGGAACAGCACGACGGCCGCGTGATCCAGCGCGACCTGATGGCGACCGACCTGCCGTTTGTGACGATGCCGTGGCTCGGCGCCTATTTCACGCCCCCGGAACATCAAACGCAGGATATGAAAAACCTTCTGCGTCTTTCCGATGAACTCGTGGAGGAGATACTGTCCGCTGACCACATCGTCATTGGCACGCCGGTTTACAACTACAACGTCCCCGCCGTGCTGAAGGCGTATATCGACCATATCGTGCGAAAGGGCAAAACGCTGGGCTTCTCCGGCGAAGGTCTGGTTAAAGGCAAGGCATGCACGATCGTGATGGCGTCCGGTGGCGCTTACACGCCGGATTCGCCCATTCGGGACCGCGATATCGCGACCGGCTATTTGCGACTGATCCTCAAGGTGATCGGGATTGAAGACGTCACGGTCGTCGCAGGGGGGAACGCAAAGGCGGTCGATATGGGTGAAAAATCGCGTAGTGACTTCCTGGAAGCGTTCGCATCCGATATGGCTGACGCAGTGGCAAGATCCGTCGTGCAGGTGTAAATCCGGACGGCCGGCATCCTCACAAACCGGCCACTCGATTTGCTGCAGTGGACAGACGGGTTCGGGTCGGCGGCAGTCAATCGGGCGCAACGAAATGCCCCAGCGTTGGCGCCGCAGTAGACCAATCGCACGAACGCTGACGCCCCCCGGCACCGGTGGCGCGACTGGACGCAAGTCGCTGATTTTCTGCGCACATCGTTGCCGATACTCTGGCGCCCCACGGCATCGGCAGCCCGAGCCGTACCCGCCGGTCATCGTCGACAGTGCAGTGATGCCGAGCCGATGCCGCTACCCGACCTCCGGCCGCCGTGCGATCCGCGCGCGGGTGGCGGGCGACGCAAGACAGGTGGCCACCGCTTCGTAGCCGGGTGCGCCGGGGTACGGTGCGACGCGGGCCGGCGGGCTATGGTTGGCGGGACACAGAATGATCGCTTCGTCGGGGCCGACGTCCGACAGGTCCAGCATCGCCGACGAGCGGGTCAGCATGAACAGCGGCCGCATGCCGCCTTCCCTGGCGCGCCGGCGAAGGCACGCGATCAGCGCCGCCTGCGTCGGCTGGTCGAGATCCTGTTCGATCATGTCCACGACCAAAGCACCCACGCCGTCCGCCTCGAGGCCGGCGAGCAGCACGGTCAGCGCGGGAGACGGCGTGGCGCCTTCGCCTGCGAGCCAGGCCGACGTACGCTCGACCCGCGCCTTCAGCACCGGATCGGCCTGCAATGCGGCGAAGGCAGCCGCGCCGTCGTTCTCCAGCCGATCAAGCCCGATGAACACGGCGCCCGGCAATGCGTCGGCGAGCCGATGCGCGAGACGGGTCTTGCCGCTGCCCAGCGAACCGATGATGTAGTTCAGCGGACGGATATCGCGACATTCGAACCATTCGCCGTCCCACGGCCAGGGCAGGCTGAACGCAACGCCCGCGGCGGCCGGAGCGAGCAGGCGCGTCAATTCGCCGTCGCCGGGCAGTTGGCCGCGCGCGAGATCGGCGCGGATCGCACGAACCCTGTCGACCTTGCGGACCAGATCCTGAATGCCGCGCTCGAGGGTGTTTTCATGCGTGGCCAATGCGTCGCTCAGGCTGCGGGCATCACCCTCCAGTACGCTCGCGACCTGGGCCAGGCTCAAGCCGAGCGCGCGAAGCGCTGCGATGTCGGTCGCACGTGCCAGATCGTCGGGGCCATAGGCCCGATATCCGGCCAGCGTTCGCCCGGGCGTGACCAGTCCCTGCCGCTCGTACAGCCGCAGCGCCTTGACCGATACGCCGAGCCGCTTGGCGGCTTCCGACGCGCTCAGGCCGCGCGTGACATCGCTCATGGGGCACCTTCAGGTCGTCGATTCGTTGCGACCAGCATAAAGGCGATCCCAGGGGCCGGGTCAATCGGGCTTCTGCAGGTTTTGACCGAGTGCGAGGCGGGATCGATGGCGGCGAACCACGCTCCACCGCTCAGTCGGCCAGCCTGAACTCCTCCCGCAGCGCCCGATACAGCCGTCGATACCGCGCCAGCCGCCCCGCCAGCAGATCGACCATGGCGGCATCGGGCGCGACCGTCTCCGTGACGGGCGGTGCGACGCAGACTTCCTCAAGCGTGTCATCCGTTGCGGCGAGGCGTGCAAGCCGCGCGGCACCCAGCGCCGCGCCGACCGCACCGTCCGCATGGCGCCGCATCGCAAGCCCGGTCGCATTCGCGCACAGCCGCGCCCAGAACGCACTCCTGGAACCGCCGCCGATGAACGACACCGCGTCGAGCGTCGTGCCGGCCGCACGCAGCGCGTCGTAGCCGTCGGCCATCGCGAACGCGACGCCTTCCATCACCGCATACGCGAGATCGTCCGCGGCGTGCTCGTTGGACAGCCCGAAGAACACGCCGCGCGCATGCGCGTCGTTGTGCGGTGTGCGCTCGCCGCCGAGCTACGGC
>NZ_JAAGPG010000396.1:0-8053 GCF_017104665.1 Burkholderia sp. Se-20378
GCCTGGCCCGCGCTCACGCCGCCCGATTGCTGGAACGCATATTGACGGCAGTTCGCATCGTCGGCGCGGAACTGGTCAAACGATTTGCCGGTGCCGGGAAGCGCCATCACGCTCGGCCCGGTCGGCATGTACGCGCACGCGCCGCGCAGGCCGGCCAGTGCCAGCGCGGCCGGCACGCGCAGAGATCGAAATACGGATTTCATCGTCGCGCCTCCGTCACTGCGGCCGCGCCGGCACCGATCGCCAGCCCGACTTGCAGGTCTTCACATACGGGTAGTAATGCTTCGACGCGTCGCAGTAGTACCAGACGTTCGCGTCGCCCTCGTCCTGCGGCTGCCCCTTCTCGACATACTCCGGCGGCGGCCCCGGATCGACGGGCACCGCGACGACGGGCGGCGGGTAGTAGTAAGGCGCAGGGACGACGGGGTAGTAATACGGGTAGCCGGGGCCGATATAGACCCCGACCCGGGCGGCATGCGCCACACCGCCCGTCGCGATCGCCACTGCGGCCACCGCGCCCAGTGCGAGCTTCAATCCATTCACGTCACGTTCTCCGGCTGGCGGTTCGTCGATGCGAACCCGACATACGGAACGCTACGCCGCGCACGATCCGTCATCCATTACGGGCGCACGCGCCAATGTTGCGCGGCGTTACCAATGTGACAGCCCCCATCGGCCGCGGCCCGCCGGCACGACCGCTTGCGTTACGCGATAACGCACTGCAACGGTTCGGCCGCGCGCCGGCGCCAGGTTGCGCGCAGCCACCCAGGGTTTGCGCCCGCGTCGAACCGTTCCGATGACGCGACGCGCCATATTGACGCACGTGCGTCAGACCGCCACGCCGCGGCCGCGCGCGCCGCACGCAGCCTTCTTGATACGAATCAACGATTTACCCCGGAATCGCGCGCGACGGGCTGGACATCTGCGACGAGTTGGCGCATTTCGCGGTGCAACATCGCGGCACATACTTCAGCCAACCCCGACGCCCGTCCGCCGGGGTCCGCCGGCACCCGCCGGCGGGTATCGTCAGCCTCGGTCAACTGGTATGGACACCGCTCTTTCGGCCCTCGATCTGGCCCGCCTGCAATTCGCGTTCACCGTCTCCTTTCACATCGTCTTTCCGGCGCTGAGCATCGGCCTCGCCAGCTTCATCGCCGTGCTCGAATATCGCTGGCTGAAAACCGGCAAGCAGTACTACAAAACCCTCTGCCTGTTCTGGTCGAAGATCTTCGCGGTCGCGTTCGGGATGGGCGTCGTCTCCGGCGTCGTGATGAGCTACCAGTTCGGCACGAACTGGTCGGGCTTCTCGAGCTTCGCCGGCGCCGTCACCGGGCCGCTGCTGATGTACGAGGTCATGACCGCGTTCTTCCTCGAGGCCGGCTTCCTCGGCATCATGCTGTTCGGCTGGAACCGCGTGAGCCCGCGCGCGCACTTCGGCGCGACGCTGATGGTCGCGATCGGCACGCTGATCTCGACGTTCTGGATCCTCGCGTCGAACAGCTGGATGCAGACGCCGCAGGGCTTCGAGATCGTCGACGGCCGCGTCGTGCCGACCGACTGGTTCGCGATCATCTTCAACCCGTCGTTCCCGTACCGCCTGTTCCACATGGCGATCGCCGCGTTCATCGTCGCCGCGCTGGTCGTAGCCGCAACGGGTGCCTGGCACCTGCTGAAGGGCCGCCGCGACAAGAGCGTGAAGAAGATGTTCTCGATGGCGCTGTGGCTGCTGCTCGTGCTCGCACCGCTGCAGGCCGTGATCGGCGACCAGCACGGCATCAACACGCTGAAGCACCAGCCGGCGAAGATCGCCGCGATCGAAGGGCTGTGGGAAACCGAGAAGGGCGGCACGCCGCTGAACCTGTTCGGCATTCCGGACATGAAGGCGGAAACGACCCGCTACGCGGTGAAGGTGCCGCACCTCGGCAGCCTGATCCTCACGCACAGCTGGGACGGCGAGATCCGCGGCCTGAAGGAATTCCCGCCGGAAGACCGTCCGAATTCGACCGTCGTGTTCTGGAGCTTCCGGATCATGGTCGGCCTCGGCTTCGCGATGATCGGCCTCGCCGCGCTCGCGTGGCTCCTGCGCCGCCGCGGCCGTCTGTATGAATCGAAGTGGTTCCAGCGCTTCGCGCTCGTGATGGGCCCGACCGGCTTCGTGTCGCTGCTCGCGGGCTGGGTGACGACCGAAGCGGGCCGCCAGCCGTGGGTCGTGTATGGCGTGATGCGCACCGCTCAGGCCGTGTCGCCGCTGTCGGTGCAGCAGGTCAGCCTGTCGATGATGACGTTCGTGATCGTGTACTTCCTCGTGTTCGGCACCGGCGTGTACTACATGCTGAAGCTGATGAAGGCCGGCCCCGCGCTGCCCGACGTGAAGCACGACGACACCCCCGACACGCGCCCCGATCACACCGCGCGCCGCCCGATGTCGGCCGTCGACGAGCCGCTCGAGACCGTCTGAGCCCACCCTTTCCGCATACGAGAAAACCTATGGACGTCACCGTAATCTGGGCCGCGATCATCGCATTGGGGCTCTTCATGTACGTCGTGCTCGACGGCTTCGACCTCGGCATCGGCATCGTCTTCCCGTTCTTCCCGGACGAGAAGGAACGCGACCTGATGATGAACACGGTCGCACCCGTGTGGGACGGCAACGAGACGTGGCTCGTGCTCGGCGGCGCCGGGCTGTTCGCGGTGTTCCCGATCGTCTATTCGACCGTGCTGTCCGCGCTGTACCTGCCGCTGATCTTCATGCTGGTGTGCCTGATCTTCCGCGGCGTGTCGTTCGAGATCCGCGCGAAGGCGCGGCGCACGAAGCAGCTGTGGGATCTCGCGTTCATCGGCGGCTCGGCCGGCGCGACGCTGTTCCAGGGGATCGCGCTCGGCGCGTTCCTGCAAGGCATCAACGTAAAGGATGGCGTGTTCGCGGGCGACGCGTTCGACTGGCTCACGCCGTTCAGCCTGCTGACCGGCCTCGGCCTGATCGTGACCTATGCGCTGCTCGGCTGCTGCTGGCTCGTCGCGAAGACGGAAGGCGACCTGCAACGGCGCCTGCATCGCGTCGTGTGGCCGCTGACGGTCGTGCTGCTCGGCTTCATCGCGGTCATCAGCCTGTGGACGCCGCTGCAGGATCCGGCCATCGCGCAGCGCTGGTTCGATTCGGGGCTGTTCTGGCGCCTGCTGCCGGTGCCGTTCCTGGTCGCCGGTTGTGCGGTGTGGATGCGCCGCGCGGTGCGCGCCCGGCATGACATGACCCCGTTCGTGCTCGCGCTGGCGCTCGTGCTGCTCGGCTACGTCGGCCTGCTCGTCACGCTGTTCCCGTATGCGATTCCTCAGACGATGACGATCTGGGAAGCCGCGGCGCCGCGTTCCAGCCAGACCTTCACGCTGGTCGGCGCAGCGGTTATCCTCCCGATCATCATCGCCTACACGACGATGGGTTACTGGGTATTCCGAGGCAAGGTGCGCCATGAAGACCAGCATTACTACCACCACTGATTCCGCCGAGCGCCCCGCTACGGCGCCACGGTCGCGGATGCGCGGCTGGATGTGGTTCGTCGTCCTGTGGGCGGGCGGCGTGATCGGGGCTGTCACGCTCGGCTACGCGTTCAAGATCTTCATGAACCTGACGCTGTTTGCGGTGAAGTAGGCGACGCGGCTGCCGGGTCGAGCGACGATCCAGGCAGCCGTTTTCTCGTCGACGGCTCCAGCGTCGGCTCGACGCGCCGGACGCCAGGCGCCGCGCCGGCATTCGCGCCAACGCTCCGACCGGCGGCAGCGCGCCCGCCGTTCCCTGTTGCTCCTTCGCCCCCCGGCACCGGCACGTGCGCGCCGCTCACCGCTCGCACTTCGTCGTGCACATCGCCTTGTCCACTTCCGTGAAGAACGCCTGGTAGTACTCGGGCTCCATGACGGTCTTGGTACGCGAATCGCCGGCGCTGTCCCACACCGTACGATCGAACCGTGCACGCACGATCGCCCCGTGCGCGTCCCGCCCCGCCCGAACCGTCACGATCGCGGCCACGCGTTCATGGTCGGGCTTCGTCGGCAACATCCCGATGCGGGCCTTCAGCGCGCCACGCAACAGCTGACGCCACTTCGGGATCAGCGTGTCGCTGCGCCCCGCTTCCACCAGCCCCGAATCGCGATCGACCGTCACCGGCGCATAACCCTGCGCGCGCAGCACGCCGGCCACCGCGTCGAGCGTGCGCGCCTGCGTCGCATCCGCATAGCGGCGGTCGCTGAGCATGCGCAGCGTCTGCTGCTCGGTATCGGTCAGGTCGACTTCGGTCTGGCTCGAGCTGTAGCGCACCAGCGATCCGCCGTTGCCGATCTGCCGCTCGTTGTCCGGTTTCGTCGCACATCCGGTCAGCGCCGCGAACAGTCCCGCACAGGCAAGCGCCAGCGCGCCGCGGCCGCGCACGGGCGGCACTATGGCCGGGCGGTGCGTCGCACGCCGCGCCGCGCGCCGGAGGCAAAGACGGTGGCGAATTCCGGTCGTCCGGGTGTCGGGTGGCGATATGATCGTCATCGGGGCGTGTTCTCCTGTCGGCGCCATGATAGGGAGGCGCCCCGACCGCCACAAACGACATTTTTTGACCCACTGTGTAGCTTTTCTTCGCGATCTCACGATGCGCCGATTGCCGCCCCTGAACGCGCTGCGCAGCTTCGAAGCTGCCGGCCGCCTGCAGAGCCTCACCCTCGCCGCCGACGAGCTGAACGTGACCCAGAGCGCGGTCGCGCAGCAGATCCGCGTGCTCGAATCGTTCTTCGGGCAGAAGCTGTTCGAGCGCGACGGACGTTCGTTGCGGCTCACGCCGCGCGCGCGGCATTACCTCGTCGACGTCGCGAGCTGCCTCGGCCGGCTCGCGCAGGCGACGGGGCAGATGTTCGAACCCGTCGGCGGCCATCCGGTGCGGATCAATGCGTCGGTGTCATTCGCGCACGGATGGTTGCTCACGCAACTGGCCGCGTTCCAGGCAGAACGTCCGGAGATCGACGTGCAACTCGTCACGACGCCCGACAACGAGCGCGACCAGTTCGACGAAACCTGCGACATCGTGGTCCGCCGCTATACGCCGGAGCTGCGCCGCAAGGGGTTCGTGTCGCGGCCGCTGCTTGCGACCGTCGCGGTGCCGGTGTGCGCGCCCGGCCACCCGGTGCTCGGCCAGGCGCGTACGCCGGCCGACTTGCGCAACGCGCCGCTGCTGCATTACGCAGGCTTGCCGCAGGCGTGGCAATACTGGTTCCACCAGGCGGGCTCGGCCGTCACCGAGACGCTGCGCGGGCCGTTCTATCGCGAGTTCTTCCTGATGACCAAGGCTGCCGCGAGCGGGCTCGGCGTGTGCCTCGCGCCACGCGCGGTGGTGCGCGACGACATCGAGCACGGGCGGCTCGTCGCGCTGTTTCCGGAAGTCCACCTGGAAGGGCCGCCGTTTCATTGCCTGTATCGCGACGACGACGATCCGTCGCTGCGCACGTTCGTCGACTGGCTGTTCGCGCGGGCGGAGGCGCTGGAGGGGGCGCCGCCGGGATAACCGGCGAGGAGTAGAAAGCAGGAACTGATGAAGCAGCCCGAGGCGGCTGCGCAGTCACGTCCGGCTAGGTGTTCTGCCGCACCACACCGAGCTTCAATCCCAGCATGCCGAAGATGCGGTTCATCGTCTGCACCGTCCCGTCGCTGCGACCTTGTTCGATATCCTGAATCGTCTTCGTCGACACACCGGCGAGCTTGGCCATTTCCGCGCTCGTCAGCCGCATCGTCTTCTTCAGATGACGTACCGATTCGCGCAACGGCCACTCGGGATGCGCGAGCACGTCTTCGATCGCTTGTCGTCGGAGCGAAAGCTGTTCGGGAAGCGGCAGCGCGTTATAGCGTTTGTCCATTGCGTCACCCGTGCCTAGCGCAACGCATCCAGCTCACGAGCCAACCGCTCGAGTCCCGGCTTCAGAAAGGCATGCACGTCGTGCTCCAGCCCGAGATCGGCACCATGATCGGCGATCTCCTGCAAACCCGGCGACATCGCACGTAGCCGTGCCCGCAACGCATCGCGATCCAACGCGACATGCGCTTCCTCAGCCTGCGGCTCACCAATTCGAACGATGGTATCCAGCACCCGCGCCCAATCCGGCTGCCCCCCGTCATTGCCTTCCCAGCGGATACGCCGCGCAATGCCATCCGGATGCAGATACATCGGCGCGAAGTCGTAAAGCGGCGTCAGGGCGACGCGTCCATCGAAGTCACGTTGCAACGCGGTGTTTCTCGCATGATTGTCCTTGTTGCCCAACGCGAGATTCGCGACATCGCGGCACAGGTATTCCGCCACCTCGGCCTGCGGGTCGGTGCATTGACGCGCGAGATGCCAGCACACCTCGTCGTGGCTCGGCACGACACCGAAGCCGGCCTTGTCCGTCAACGAAGCGATGCTTTCCTGGGCAAACCGGACGACACGACCGTCGATATGCGCCCGATCAAAACGCCGAATGAACAGCAAGCGATCATGTAGCGCCAGTGGCGCATGCACCCGCAAACCGAGACGCTGTGCCAATGCCATGTAGGGCGCCTCGTGGCGCAGAATCTGCGCAAGGCGCGCGTTCGCGCCGCGCCCGAACTTGACGATGTAGTGCTCACGCGCGCGTTCGTCCGGCAGCGTATGGTCCAGATAGAGCAAGCCGTCGTCAGCACGGGTCAGCAGCAGCTTCGGCCACTCGCCCTGTACACCCGAGGAGCCCGCAACGAAGAAGCCATGTGTGGCGAGATATTCGCTGAACGCGTCGCCTCGCGCGACAACCTCCTCGTCGGTAAAACCCTGCTGCGGCCCCTGACGTTCGGCCAGCCAATGCACGGCCTCCTTGATTCGCAGATTTCCGATCGAATTGGCAGCGCCTGCCAGCAGCAATGGCCAGTCGGCGCGTTCCTCGGCGGTTTCCGGTAAACCGAGACGGCGCAACAACTCCGCGCGGCCGAACCCTTGCGGCAACAGGTCGATCAGGAATACAGGCCAATGCGGCGTCTCCAGTGGCTCAAGACCAACCGGAAATCGACATGACATGGCGTGCGCATCGCGGGCGAGCTGATGCCGAACGGCCCACTCGACGTCGTAACCCGTATAAGCACGCGCTCGCCAGCCTTCGTCGGGCGTGCCGAACAAGGTGACAACACCAATGTCGTGCCAGGCACCGTCGGCGTGGAGTTGAATCGTACAGGAGTCGTTCATTTAGGCAGAAATCTACATAAATTATCCGGAGTGACGCAGATAAAGTATATATATTTCCACCGAAATAGAAACTTTTGCCGTTGGGCTAACGAAGCTCAACCTGCGGGAAATCGCACCCGGATTTACTTTTGCCCCCGCAGCGCCGCCTCGATCTTCCGATCGGTCTTGTACTGGCTCAGCGCATACACCGACCAGATCGCGGCCGGTATCCAGCCGATGATCGTGATTTGCAGGATCAGGCAGATGATTCCGGCGATCGGGCGGCCGATCGTGAAGAACTGGAACCACGGCAACAGCAGGGCAAGCAGAAGGCGCATCTGGAATCCTCTCGAGGCGTCATTGAACATTCGGGCATCGCCAATATGGCGAGTTGCCCGCGCCATTTCAAGTCCGCAACAGCCGATCACCGGGCGGGAAGCCGCAACCTCATGCCATCGGCCTAAGCCGAATCGGCCAGCCACCGCGCGACCCGCGCCACGAGCGGATCCGCTTCGTCGAAGCATTCGGCGCCCGCCACACGCGGCGCGTCGCAAATCGCGAACACCGGCTTGCCCCACTGCAACCCGAGTGCGATCTCGGACAGCGTGCCGAGCCCGCCGCCCACCGCGATCAGGCACAGCGACGCACGCGCGACCAGTGCGTTGCGTGTGATGCCGAGCCCGGTCGGCAATGCGACGCTCAGATAGATCTGAAGAGAGTCGTGTAGGGAAATAGTGTGCGCACGCGTGTAGATATCGGGGTGCGTCGTTGCATGCGAAAACAAAACCAGTGTAACAATAAGAACACACGGTCCATATCATACTTCATCACTTCACACCTCAGACACAAACACCACAACG
>NZ_JAAGPG010000397.1:0-233 GCF_017104665.1 Burkholderia sp. Se-20378
TGTTGAGCTAATGTGCTCGCGGTTGTCGCATGCTATACGCTTTATATGGCACTCAACAGTGTGTAATTGTTCTACTCGCTTTGTTATGTGCTGCTCGTACGTGAGTAGATGTCGTGTGTCGATCGTCCGCCGGTGACTGACTCGATATTTATTAGTGTATGCAGAGGAGTACCTGTGTTGGTGTGTCTGTCTGGTTATTCACGTGCTCTTTGTTTTTTTTTTTTTTTTTTTTT
>NZ_JAAGPG010000398.1:0-7735 GCF_017104665.1 Burkholderia sp. Se-20378
TGCCGTGCACGGCCTGCTTGTACTGTTCGACGTCGGCCTCGTAGGTCGCCTTCGCCGCTCGGCGCTGCGCGAGCAGCGCGCCGCCGTGGAAGAGCGGCTGGCTCAGCGACGCGCCGACGTTCCAGATCGAGCCGGCGCCCGACAGCATCGTCGGCCAGCTGAAGCCGCCTTTGCCCATCGCTGCCGACAGCGACAGCTGCGGGAACATCTGCGCGGTCGCGAGACCCACTTCGGCCGCGGCCGCTTTCAGCCCCGCGTCGGCCGCCTGGATGTCCGGGCGACTTTGCAGCAGGTCCGACGGCACGACAACGGGCACTTGCTCGGGCAGGTGCAAATCGGCCAGCGTGAGATCGGCCGGCGGTCGGTCGGGCGTGCGGCCGACCAGCACCGCGAGCGCATGGCGCGCCGAGTCGCGCTGCTGGCGCAGCGCGGGCAGGCTCGCCGCGAACGTGTCGGCGCTTTGCCGGGCGTTCAGCGCGTCGCTGCGCGAAGCCGAACCGAGCGCGTAGCGGCGTTCGGCATCGTGCGCCTGGTCGTTGGCGAGTGCGACGAGCCGCTCGGTCGTATTGATCTGCGCGTTCAGCACCGACACCGTGATCGATGCGGTGACGATGTTCGCGGCCAGCGCGCGCCGGGCGGATTCGAGCTGGAACGCGCTGACGTCGACGCGCCGCGCCAGCGCACGGTTCGCGAAACGCGACGCGCCGAACAGGTCGATCGTGTAGCTCGCCTGCAACTGCCCGACGAACGTGTCGTACAGCAGCGTCGGCGCACCGAGCGCGGGAATCGGCACGCCGAGCGCACGCTGGCGCGTGGCCTGGCCGCCCGCGTCGATCGACGGCAGCATCGAGCTGCCGATCTGCCCGCGCAACTGTTCGCGCGCGGCATCGAGCGAGTGGGAGGCCGCGCTCAACGTCGGGCTGTTGCGCAGCCCTTCGTCGACGAGCGCGTTCAGCGCATCGGAGCGGTACTGCTTCCACCAGTCGGGCACCGGCTGCGCGCCGACCTCGAACTGCTGCGCGACGCCTTGCGCGGACACGGTCTGCTGGACTTGCGGCGTCGTGCCGTAGTGCGCGGGCGACGGCATCGCGGGCGGCTCGCCGCTCGGCGCGAACCACGAGCAGCCCGCGAGCGGGCCGGCGAGGCTCGCCACGGCGAGTGCCCGCACGGCTTGTGTTTTCAGGTTCATCGATCGATCCATGGTCAGGCTCCCGACGGCGCGGCAGGCGTGCCGCCAGGCGGCGGGCCGTCCTGCGGGTCGCGTTCGTCGTGCTTCACGCGGAACCACGTCGCATACAGCGCGGGCAGGTAGAACAGCGTCAGCACGGTCGCGCTCGTGATGCCGCCCATCAGCGCGGTCGCCATCGGCCCGAAGAAGTTCGAGCGCAGCAGCGGGATCAGTGCGAGCACGGCGGCCGCGGCCGTCAGCGTGATCGGGCGGAACCGTCGCACGGTCGCGCCGATGATCGCGTCGATGCGGCGGTGGCCGACCGCGATGTCCTGCTCGATCTGGTCGACGAGGATCACCGAGTTGCGCATGATGATCCCGAACATCGCGATCACGCCGAGCATCGCGACGAAGCCGAACGGCTGGCCGAACAGCAGCAGCGTCGCGACCACGCCGATCAGCCCGAGCGGCGCGGTCAGCACGACCATCAGCACGCGCGAGAAGCTCTGCAGCTGGATCATCAGCAGCGTGAACACGGCAATCGCCATCAGCGGCATCTGCGCATTGATCGACTTCTGCGCCTTCGCGCTTTCCTCGACCGAGCCGCCGATGTTGATCTGATAGCCGACCGGCAGCTGCGCGCGCAACGCGTTCAGTTTCGCGTCGACCGCATGCGTAACGTCGATGCCCTGCGCGCCGGCGCGCACGTCCGACTGCACGGTGATGGTCGGCTGCCGGTCGCGCTCCCACACGACGCCGTATTCGAGCGTCGGCTTGAAGCGGCCGAGCGAGCCGAGCGGCACCGGGCCGTTCGGGGTCGGCAGCGCGAGGCCGGCGAGCTTCGCCGGATCGACGCGATCGGCCAGCGGCGCGCGCAGGTCGACCGCGATCAACTTGTCGCGCTCGCGGTACTGCGTGACGGTCGTGCCGGACAGCGTCATCGCGAGGAAGCTCGACACGTCCTGCGACGTGACGTTCAGCTCGCGCGCCTTCTTCTGGTCGATCTCGAAGCGCACCGAGCGCTCGGCCGGCTCGTCCCAGTCGAACTGCACGTTGACCGTGCGCGCATCGCCGCGCATCGTCGCCGCGACTTTCTCCGCGATCGAGCGGACCGTCGCGATGCTGTCGCCGCTCACACGGAACTGCACCGGATAGCCGACCGGCGGGCCGTTCTCGAGCCGCGACAGCCGCGAGCGCACGGCCGGGAACTGCTCGCGCAACGTGGTTTCGAGCCAGGTCGCGAGCTTCTCTCGGTCCTTCACCGATTTGGCGGTGATCACGAACTGCGCGAAGTTCGGCAGTTGAAGCTGCTGGTCGAGCGGCAGGTAGAAGCGCGGCGCGCCGCTGCCGACGAAGTTCACCGAATGATCGATCTCGGGGCGCTTGTCGATCACTTTCTCGAGGCGCTCGGTCTCGCGCAGCGTCGCGGCGAACGACGCGCCTTCGGGCAGCCGCAGGTCGACCAGCAGCTCGGGGCGATCGGAACTCGGGAAGAACTGCTGCGGCACGAGCGAGAAGCCCATCAGCGCGACGACGAACAGCGCGCCGGTGATCAGCAGCACGACGAAGCGCCGCTCGATGCACCAGTCGATCCAGCCGCGCAGCCGCCGGTAGAAGCGCGTGTCGTAGATGTCGTGCTCGTGATCGTCGGGCAGGTGCGCCTCGTGCGCCTGCCGCTTGCGCTCGGGCAGCAGGTGGAAGCCGAGCAGCGGAATCAGCACGACCGCCGCGAACCACGACGCGATCAGTGCGATCGCCGACACCTCGAAGATCGAGCGCGTGTATTCGCCGGTGCTCGATTTCGCGAGCGCGATCGGCAGGAAGCCCGACACGGTGACGAGCGTGCCCGTCAGCATCGGGAACGCGGTGCTCGTATAGGCGAACGCGGCGGCGCGGGCACGCGTGTAGCCCTGTTCGAGCTTCACGGCCATCATCTCGACCGCGATGATCGCATCGTCGACGAGCAGCCCGAGCGCGAGCACGAGCGTGCCGAGCGACACCTTGTGCAGCCCGATGTCGAACAGGTACATGAAGAGGGCGGTGACCGCGAGCACGACGGGGATCGAGATCACGACCACCATCCCGGTGCGCAGGCCGAGCGACACGAGGCTCACGACCAGCACGATCGCGACGGCTTCGGCGACGGCTTCGAGGAAGTCGTCGACCGAATGCGCGACCGCGTGCGGCATGCTCGATACCAGCGTCAGCTTGAGGCCGGCCGGCAGTTGCGCCTGCAGATCCTTCGATTCGGCGTCGAGCGCCTTGCCGAGCCGGATCACGTCGCCGCCCGGCTGCATCGTGACGCCGATGCCGAGCACTGCCTTGCCGCCCGCCCGCATCTGCGTGACGGCCGGATCGTCGTAGCCGCGCTTCACCGTGGCGAGATCGCCGAGCCGGAACGTACGGCCGTTGATGCGGATCAGCGTGTCGGCGATCGCGTCGACGTTGTCGAACTGGCCGCTCGGCCGCACGAACACGCGATCGTCGGCGGTCGTCAGCGTGCCGGCCGACGAGATGTCGTTCTGCGCGTTGATCGCCTGTCCGAGCTGCTGCGGCGAGATGCCGAGGCGCGTGAGCTGCGCGTTGTTGACCTCGATGAAGATCCGCTGGTCGGGGTCGCCGAAATAGTCGACCTTGCCGACGCCCGGCACGCGCAGCAGCACGGTGCGTAGCTGGTCGGCGTAATCGTGGAGCTGCGCGGGCGTGAAGCCGTCGCCTTCGAGCGTCCAGATGTTGGTGTAGACGTCGCCGAATTCGTCGTTGAAGAACGGGCCCTGCACGCCGGGCGGCAGCGTATAGCCGATGTCGCCGACCTTCTTGCGGATCTGGTACCAGGTCTCCGGCACGTCCTTCACGGGCGCCGAATCCTTCATCGTGAAGAAGATCAGCGATTCGCCGGGGCGCGAATAGCTGCGCAGGAAGTCGATGGCCGGCGTTTCCTGCAGCTTGCGGCCGATCCGGTCGGTCACCTGTTCCTGCACCTGCCGCGCGGTCGCGCCGGGCCAGAACGTGCGGATCACCATCACGCGGAACGTGAACGGCGGGTCTTCGGATTGCGCGAGGCGGGTGTACGCAAGGATGCCCGCGAGCGTCGCGAGCGCGATCAGGTAGACGACCAGCGCCTGGTGGCGCAGCGCCCACGCCGACAGGTTGAAGCGGCCTTCTTCGTAGGAAACGCTCACGATGCGAAGTCCTCCGGATGCAGCGGCGCGATCGCGCGCACCTTCTCGCCCGCGCTGACCGTGTGCACACCCTGCAGCACCACGCGTTCGCCGGGCTGCAGCCCGTGCGACACCGTCACCGTGCGCTCGTTGAAGCGCGCGACGTCGACGCGCCGCAGCTCGAGCGTGTCGTCCTTCGTGCGCACGACCCACACGGCCGGTTGCTGGCCGTCGTGGAACAGCGCGGTCGCGGGCAGTGTGATCGACGGCGCGTCGCCGGTGGCCGGCGCGCCGTCGAACGCGACGCTGGCGGTCATCCCGAGCCGGATCGCCGGATCGGGCGCGGCGAGCGTGAGCTTCACGCGATACGTGCGGCTTTGCGGATCGGCGGCCGGCGCGATTTCGCGCACTTTCGCGGCGAACTGGCGGCCCGGCAGCGACGGCAGCGTGACATTGGCCGTGTGGCCGGGCGTGAGCGACGCAAGCGCGGCTTCGGGCACGTCGCTGACGACGTCGACGTCGCCGGACCACGCGAGCTGGTAGACGGCCTGGCCGGCCGACACGTTCTGGCCGGTGTCGGCCTGTTCGGCGGTGATGGTGCCCGCGTGATCGGCGACGAGCGTCGCGTAGCGGAGCTGGTTCTTCGCGAGCGCGAGCTGCTGCTGCGCCTGGTCGCGCTGCGCAAGCGCCGACGTGTAGCTGTTCTCGGTCTGCTCGAGCTGGGCGGTCGCGATCAGGTTTTCGCGCGCCTGCGCGCGATCGCGGTCGAGCTGCTGCTTCGCGAACGCGAGGCTGTGCGTCGCGGCATCGAGTTGCGCCTGCGCGCTCGCGGCGTTCTTCTCGACGTCGGACGGGTCGAGCAGCGCGACGACCTGGCCGACCTTGACCGTATCGCCGAGGCGCACCTTGCGCTCGATGATCTTGCCGGCGATGCGGAACGACAGCGGGGTGGCGTAGCGCGGCTGGATTTCGCCGGGGAGTGTGCGGGCGACGGCAGCGTCGTCGGCATGGGCGGGCAGCGCGACGACGGGGCGCGGGGCGGGCGGCGCGGATTCTTTCGGATGACAGGCGGCAAGGACAAGCGCGGCGCCGATCAGCAGCGTGGCGCGGGAACCGGAGCGATTCACGAAACCCCCAGATGAGGTGAGAGCGAGAGCGGAACGAAGCCGGCAAGCGCGGCCGGCGCTTGCCCCGAGCGGCGCCGGCAAGGGCGCGCGGACACCATCTTTCAGAAACTGTGGCGAATTCTAATACACACCTGTATCTGAATGCAAAGATGAATCCGAAAGGGAAAGGGTGCTAGACTGCGCGCCATGAAACCACAGCGCTTAACTCGCGAGCAGAGCCGGGACCAGACGCGCGAACGTCTGCTGATTGCCGCACACCGTATTTTTCTGAAGAAAGGCTATGTGGCCGCGAGCGTCGAGGACATCGCGGCGGCGGCCGGCTACACGCGCGGCGCGTTCTATTCGAATTTCCGCAGCAAGTCCGACCTGTTGCTGGAATTGCTGGAGCGTGACCATGCGGAGGTGCAGGCCGACTTCCAGGCGATCTTCGACGGGGGCGGAACGCGCGAGCAGATGGAGTCGATGGCGCTCGCGTATTACCGGACGCTGTTTCAGGACGACGAATATGCGCTGCTGTGGGGCGAGGCGAAGCTGCAGGCCGCGCGCGACGCGAAATTCCGCGTGCGCTTCAACCAGTTCCTGCATGGCAAGCGCCTGCAGATGGCCGAGTTCATCCGGCGCTTCTCCGAGCGCGCGGGCACGCCGCTGCTGCTGCCCGCGGAGACGCTCGCGTTCGGGCTGATGTGCCTGTGTGATGGCGTGCAGTCGTATTACACGGCCGATCCGCAGCACGTGTCGGCCGAGGTGGCCGAGTCGGTGCTCGCGGGATTCTTCGCGCGCGTCGTGCTGGGGCGCGCGCCGGACTGAGCGGGTGTTGGCCCCGAGCTGTGCTGGTGCTCGTGCTCGTGCTCGTGCGGCGGGCGGCGAGGCGCGCGGTCAGCGTTCGCCGGTCATCCGCCGGTACGCATCGAGCAGCGACGTCTTGTAGACGACCCCGGCGAGCGTCGGCTCGGCTTCGCTTTCGATCACCGGCAGGCGTTCGCCCTGGAACGCCATGAAGCGTTCGAGCGCGGTGGCAAGCGGCATGTCGGGCGTGAGGAGCGGAAACGGCGTGTGCGCGTAGTGCGCGGCCGTCTTGTCGGTCGTGTCGCGCTTGTCGAGCAGGTCCGACGTAATGTCCTTCAGTGCGACCGCGCCGCGAAAGCGCCCGGCGTCGTCGGTCACGTACAGATACTTCACCGGATATTCGAGAAACACGCGCGTCATGTCGGCGACGCTCGCCGTCAGCGGCACGACCGTCTGCGCGGGCTGGATCAGTTCGCGCATCTGCGTGGTGCGGATCCGGCTGCGTTCCTCGGCATCCTGGTGGTGGTGCAGCGTGATCTCGTACATCGACGTCGTACCGGTCGCGCGCGCGACGAAGTACGCGAATACGCAGGACGCCAGCAGCGGCAGCACGACCTGGTAGCTGAGCGTCATCTCGAAGATCATCAGGATCGCCATCAGCGGCGCCTGCGTGGCGCCCGTCAGGAACGCGCCCATCCCGACGATCGCGTACGCGAAGTACGCCGACGTATGGCCGGGCCACACGGCTTGCATCGCGAGGCCGAACAGCGAGCCGAACACCGCGCCGACGAACAGCGTCGGCGTGAACACCCCGCCGATCGCGCCGGAGCCGACGGTGGCGGAGGTCGCGATCACCTTGAACACGAGCACCGCGACGAGTGCCTGCCAGGTCCACGGCGAATGGAGGATGTGGTTCACCACGCTGTAGCCGTTGCCCCACACGTCCGGCACCCATACCGAGATCACGCCGACGACGAGGCCGCCGAGTGCGAGCCGCACGGGCAGCGGCAGGGGCAGCCGCTTGAAGTGGTTCTTCGATGCATCGAGCAGGTGCAGGAACTGCGGCGCGAGCACGCCGCACAGCGCGCCGAGCACGACGAACAGCAGCACTTCGGGGCCGGTGACGGCCGGAAACACCGGCATCTCGTACGGCGGCCGGTAGCCGGCAAATTCGCGCATCACGATGTTCGCGACGACCGACGAGACGATCATCGGCCCGAGACTTTCCATGGCGATGCCGCCGAGCACGATCTCCGATACGAAGAAGGCGCCGGCGATCGGCGCGTTGTACGCGGACGTAATGCCGGCCGCCGCCCCGCACGCGACCAGCAGGCGCAGGCGCGGCGGGTCGAAGTGCGCGAAGCGGCCGACGAGCGCCGCGGCGAGCGCCTCGAGCTGCACCACCTGGCCTTCGCGCCCGCTCTCTCCCCACCGTCCGAGCCGCCGCCGCGACGCAACCCTTCCCCCACAGCACAGGCTACACGCACACCCCC
>NZ_JAAGPG010000399.1:0-8032 GCF_017104665.1 Burkholderia sp. Se-20378
CGCGGGCGCCGTCCAGACGAAACGGACGGCCGACGTGCGCGACACGGGCCGGGTTGCGATGCCGCGCGCGCGCAGCCGTGCATCGACGCGGGCGCCCGTCTTGCCCGAACCGCCGACGATGAGGGTGGGAAGTGCCGACATGACCGTCTCCTTTGACTAAAATACGAGAATGTCTCGCGTTTCAAAAACACGATAGACTCTCGCATTAGCAACGTCAAGTTTTTCTGGAGGCGGCATGGGCCGACAAAAATCGGGGCAGAACGATGGGCCCGGCGCAGCGGCAGCGGACACGGCAGACGCGCCGGCCCGTGCCCGTCTGGTGCCGACGCAGCAGCGCAGCCGCGAGCGGTTCGAGCGCATCCTCGCGTGCGCGTCGGACGTGATGATCGAGAAAGGCTGCGACGCGTTCCGGATGAGCGACATCGTCGAACGCACGGGCATCTCGTTCGGTTCGCTGTACCAGTACTTCCCGGACAAGGCGGCCGTGATCGGCACGCTTGCGGAGCGCTACAACGAAGCCGGGCACGTCTGCGTGCGGCGCGACCTCGCGACGATGAAGACGCTCGACGATCTCCACGCCACGCTCGCCCGCATCACGGACAGCTACTACCGGATGTTCGTCGACGAGCCGCTGATGCGCGACATCTGGCGGGCCACGCAGGCCGACCGCGCGCTGCAGGCACTCGACCGGGCGGACGGTGAGTTTCTGGCGGGGTTGTTCGCGGATGCGCTGGGCGAAGTGGCGCCCGATACGCCGCATGCGCAACGAAGCGCGTTCGCCGAGCTGATGATGATCCAGATCGCGGCGGCCGTGCGCCATGCGATCACGCTGCCGCCGAAAGCGGCGCAGCAGATCCTCGCGATGTTCAAGCGGACATTGCCGCGGGATCTGTCGGTACTGGGCGCGTAGTCGTGTCAAACGAAGGACGCGGCCGGCACCGACTTCACGACGCGCCTACCGGATACGCAATCTGCCGACGGCAAACACGCCTGACGTGCGTCACGGCATGACGGGCGGATGGTAGCCGAGCGTGCTCGCAAGCGCCCAGAGCATGAAAATCACCAGCGGCAGATGCACCATCAGCTGCGTGAACGTGAACCCCACGATGTCGCGGGCACGCAGCCCGAGCACGCCGAGGAGCGGCAGCATCCAGAACGGATTGACCAGGTTCGGCAATGCCTCGGCCGCGTTGTAGACCGTCACCGCCCAGCCCAGATGGACGTGCAGCAGTTTTGCCGCCTCGATCACGTAGGGCGCCTCGATGATCCACTTGCCGCCGCCGGACGGCACGAAGAATCCGAGGATGGCCGAGTACACGCCCATCACCGCGGGAAACGACGATGGCGACGACAGCGCGACGAAGAAATGCGCGAGATGATCGGAGAGCGGCAGTCCGGCAGGCGCCGATGCCCTGGTCAGGATGTACGCAATGCCGCCGTACAACGGAAACTGGATCAGCACACCTGCGACCGACGGCACGGCACGCGCGACGGCATTGAGGAATCGCCTCGGTCGCCAGTTCAGCAGCATGCCCAGCATCAGGAACACGAAGTTGTACGTGTTCAGATTCGAAATCGCGATCAGCGGATTTTTCGTCGTGAACTCGTGCGCCACCCAGATCGTGCCGATCGCAACGATCGCGAGGGTGACGAGCGGGCTGTACTCGAGCCAGTCACCCGGGCGAGCCGGGCGCGGGATCGTGGCGTGGGCCTCGTCGAGCGGAATCCCGAGCTCCGCCGCCGTCTTTGCACGCGCGCCGCCGGGCGCGGACAACCAGGCAATCAGCAGCGACACGACCGTCAGCACGGCCGCCATCAACATCGACTGCGGCAGGAAGATGGTTTCCGCGAACGGAATGACGCCGGAGATGGCGAGCAGCGTCTTGGGCAAGCTGTCCGGATTCGCTTGCAGTTGCGATGCGGACGAACTCAATCCAAGCGCCCACGTCGCCCCCATGCCGAGATAGGCAGCCGCGCCCGCCGCCCGGTAGTCCATGCGCAGATCGGCGCGACGCGCCAGTGCCCGAACCAGCAGGCCGCTGAAGATCAGGCTGATCGCCCAGTTGAACAACGAGGCGACGATGCTGACGAGCGCGACGAACGTTACGGCCGCCCGTCCGGACGACGGCAAACGCGCGAGCCGGTCGATCAGTTTCGATGCGGGTGGCGATACCGCGACGACATAACCCGAAATGGCCACGATCGCCATCTGCATCGTGAACGGAATGAGACTCCAGAAGCCGTCGCCGAACGCCACGCCGACCTGCCTGATTGGCGCACCGATGGCCGTCGCGCCCGCCGCCACGATGACCACCGCGATCGCAGCGAAGATATAAGCGTCCGGGAACCACTTCTCCGACCAGCGCGCCACGCCGGCGGCCATCCGCTCGAGCGCGCCTTCGCGGTCCGTCGCCGGCGCACCCACGCGCGGCACCTCCATCAGATCCTTCATCGTTGTCTCCTTGTCCGCCAACACCCTAGTTTGATTTTTCATAGACCTGGATCGCAGCGGCCAGGTCCTCCAACGCGGTACCGACGGCCTTGAACACCGTTCGCTGGCCGTCGTTCAATCTGCCTTTCGCTTCACCCCTGCACAATGCCGACAAGGTCCGGTTCAAGCCGCCGATCGCAATGACATCCCGCGACAGCGGGCCAAGAAGATCACCGGACTTTTGCGGTGCTTCGTCCGTATCGACGTAGATCTCCGCATTCCGGAAGCAATCGTCGTCGGCCTCGCGCATGCGCGGCGTAAAGCTGCCGATCAGGTCGAGATGCGATCCCGGCGCGAGCCACTTGCCGGCGACGACCGGCTCCGTCGCAAGCGTCGCACAACTAACGATGTCCGCGCGCCGAACGCTTTTCTCGAGATCAGTCACGGGCTCCGCGTTGAAGCCGAAATCCGTCAACCGATTGACCAGCTCGGCCACAGCCCGCGGATTCCTGTCCCAGACTTCGACGTCCGAAATCGGCAACTGGCTGCGATACGCGAGCGGGATCAGGCTGCCAACGCGTCCGGCGCCCAGCAGGACGAGACGCGACGCATCCGGACGCGCCAGATAGGTCGCGGCCAGTGCCGATGCGGCCGCGGTGCGGCGCGATGTGATCTCGTCCCCGTCCAGCTGCGCAAGCGGTCGTCCCGTCCGCCCGTCATAGAGCACATAAGTCGAGTGCAGCCCGGGTAATCCGTGCCTCGCATTGCCCGGGAAGATGTTGACCGTCTTGATGCCCAGATAGCCGGTGTCTTCCCACGCAGGCATGATGAGAACCGTGCCCTCGTCTTCACTGCCGGAATGAATGGCATGCGCATGGCGAAGCGGCACGTGGCAACCGTCGACGAACGCCTGCCTCAGGCGCGATACGAGCGATTCAAAATCCAGTGCATCGCGTGTTGCCACGGCGTCAAAGTATTTCATGGTGAACATTTCCTTCAGCGGGTTCATGCATCGATGGCAACGTCGGTTGCCGGAATGGCCTGGCAGGCGAGACACACATCGGGTTCATCGGGCCCGTGTCCGCTCAAATGCGCGACTTCGCCCGATACGACCTTGACCGCGCAGCTCTCGCACTGTCCGACACGGCAGCCGCTCGGCATGACGACCCCGAGCGACTCCGCGAACGACAGCAGGCTTCCGTCGCGAGGCGTCCAGGTGGCCTCGCGACGCGATCGGGTGAACTGGACGACGAAGCGTTTCGACGGGTCGGGCGCCGGCCTGGACGGCGACCTGAACGCTTCCTTGAAGATGTCGAAGGGCGGAACACCGCGTTCGATCAATCCGGCGGTAATCGCCTGCATCATCGGTTCCGGGCCGCACAAATAAAACCGTGCACGCCGTCGAATCAGGTCGTCACTGACGACGTCCGCTGTCAGATAGCCTTTCATCTGGTAGTCGCGCCCGAGTACCTCGTCGTGCGGGTGGTTGTAGCAGTTGACGACTTCGAGCTTCGGCAGCCGCTGCTTCAATCGCTCGATGCGTTCGCGGAATGCGTGCGTCCCGCTGTTCTGGTTTGCATAGAAGAGTCTCGATTCCGGCGCCTGCGTCCCCCGATCGCGGATCGACTCCAGATAGGAGATGAACGGCGTGATGCCGATGCCGCCCGCGAACATCACGACGGGTTGCTTCGACGCCGGCGGTACGATGAAAGTGCCGGCGGGCGCACCGAGCAAAACGGGATCCCCCACCTTGAGCGATCCATGTATGTAGGAGGACATCGCCCCTTCGAACGGAACGCCGTCCCCCGTTCTGCCCTTCTGGTGGCGCACCGAGATCGAGTAAGTCCGGCGATCGTTTTCGCAGGCGGCGCCCGTCAATGAATAGGCGCGTGTCGTCCCCCCGTCGCCAAGCGTCGGAACGTGCACGGTCACGTGCTGCCCGGGCAGGTAGTCCGGCAACGCCCCACGGTCCGACGCCCGAAACGTGACGGTTCGCACGCCGCTCGCTGCCTCATGGATGGCGGATACGACAAAATCCCGCCGCCCTTTCCACGACCGGCGCGACGGATCGATCGACGGGTCCGGACGGATGCGGCAGCGCACGGAACGCAGCGGCGACGATCCGCTCACCGGGTCGAGTGTGGCCGCCGAAACAAGTCGATTGAAGTTGCTGTGGTTTCGCCCTTCCACGGCGAGCGAATCCATGCCGATCTCGTCGCAGGCCTGCCACCAGCCGTATTCGGCCACGATCACGTCATGCGCCAGCTCCGGCACGAGGCGCGCCTTGAAGCGCGCCGAGCCGTTCTTCGTTTCGATCAGGAACCAGTCGTCATCGACGATGCCGTGCTCCGCCGCCAGCGCGTCGTTGAGTTCCGCGACGGGGTACGGCGCGCGGCGGCGCAGGCTCGGGAGCCCGCGGTGCTGACTGTGGCAGTAGTACCCGTTCTTCATCGAGGTCAGCGTACAGGGGAAGCGACGGCGATCGTTCACGCCCTCGCCCAGCCCATGCTGCGGCGGCACGTATTGAGGAACCGCCGGGTAGCCGTGACGATGCAACTTCTCGGAATACAGTTCGACCCGCAACGTCTCCGTGTTGAAACCGCGTGCGCCGTCAGGTGTCGACGAAGCGTATCGACGCTCGCATTGAGCCAACGGCCTGGCGATGCCCTCCGGATGCGCGCGCAGCATCGCGACGTCCATTCCGAGCGGCTCGAGCACGTGATTCCACCCCGCCTCGATACTGCCGCCGAAGAACCGGTCCTTCATGCCGAGCCGAACGGCCAGATCGAAGACGATGTCGTAGTCGGCGCGGCTTTCCCCTCTCGGCGGCACCATGCGCTGTCTCAACTGGACGAGTTCGACCGCGCGTTCGTTGATCTCGAAACCGAGCCGCAAGCCTTCCCGCTCCCACGGCGTGTTCACGGGCAGCAGGATGTCCGCGTAACGGGACGACGGCGTCTCGAAGAGATCGCAGTGAACGTGAAAATCGAGCGCGCAAAGCGCATCGTGGGCGATGCCGCCGTCCGCCTGAGACAGCACCATGTTCGTGCCGAACGCGAACAGTGCGCGGATCCGATAGGGCTCGGCGTCGAGAATCGCGCGATAGACGTCGCGCGCCGTCACCCAACCCTGCGACGGCGGGCCGAGCGGCCGTTCTTCGAGGCCGAGCGCCTTCGCGCGTTGCCCCGGGTTCAGCATCGCGTAGCTGCTGACCGCATTGGCCGGCTGCTTCGCCCATTCCCGATTGGAGCCGCGCGTATCGAACGCGCCCGTCAACGCATACAACGTCGCAATGGAGCGCTCCGTCTGCGTGGCATTGGTGTGCATGCCCACGCCGGACCACGCGTGATAGGCAATGCCCTGCCCGGGATGCAGCATTTGAGCGGCCTTCATGATGTCGGCTGCATCGACACCGGTGATCTCACTGGCATGTTCCGGCGTATACGCAGCAAGCGCACGCGAATAGAGGTCGAACGCAGGCGTGCATTCCACCTGCGTGCAACGGCCGGTCGAGTCAGTGATCCCGACGTGGCGCGTGCCGGCCATCAATAGATCGGTGAGTGCCGTACCGGCTTCTTCTTCGACCAGTTCAAGACGATCGAGCGTCTGGTTCCAGAGTGCGTATCGATTGCCCGATGCGCGTGGGTCGATATCCCGTTCACGCAGAAACCGTCCGGAATCGGCACGCACCAGCAACGGGCCGTTCGTCCATCTCCGAAGGAAGGGTTCGTCGACGTTGCCGATCGCGATCATCTGCCTCGCGATGGCCATGGCGAGCGCACCATCGGTTCCGGGATTGACGCGCAGCCACAGGTCCGCCTCGCGGGCGAGCGGCGTCGGCCGCGGATCGACGACGATCAGCTTCGCCCCCCGGCGGCGGCCTTTTGCGATCGCATCGGCCTGGGCGAGCCACGTATTGGCGGGGTTGTTGCCCCACAGAACGATGAGATCCGCATGCTGATAATCCGCGGTGGGCATGCCGCAGCCGAACGTAAAGACATGCGCGCTGTCCTTGTGCCAGTTGCATATCTCGGTCGCGTAACAGATGTTCGGACTTCCGAACAACCAGACGAATCGTTCGACCCAGTCGATACTGTCGCTCATGGGTGTGCCGCTCGGCGTCGTGACGCCGAACGCCACCGATTCGGCGCCGTTCTCGCGCTTGAAATGCGCAAGACGCTCCGCGATCTCGGACAGCGCCTCCTCCCAGCCGATACGCAGCCAGCCCGGATCGGCGGCACCCTTGGGCCGGGTCCGCCGCATCGGATACAGCACCCGGTTCGGGCTATGCACGAGTTCGGGGGCGGCTTTCCCCTTCGTGCACATCGCATGGCCGGTCGGATGCGTTTCATCGGGCCGCACCTTGATCATCATGTCGCCACGCACGACGTTGACCGTGCCGCACCGTGACCGGCACAACGTGCAATAGCCTTTTTTCTCCTGAATGTCCATCGATTCGCATCATCCGCTTCATGTTTGACTCCATGCTAGGAAGCGGACACGGCTATGACAAATTCATCCTTTTGATGGCCTGATATATATTGAATCAATATCACGCAACCCGATTCGATGTACCGTTCGGACCTTCGAGGCGGCGCCGTTCCGGAACCGCCCGGATTTCTCGGAGCCTCGCCCGTGAGCACGCACATCACGCTTCGCCAGATCGAGTATTTCGTCTCCGTCGCCGACACCGGCCAGATTTCGCAATCGGCCAACCTGTGCTCGGTCTCCCAGTCGTCGATGACCATCGCGCTGAAGAATCTCGAGGAGATGGTGGGCGTCACGCTACTTCAGCGTCATTCGAGAGGGGTGCGACTGACACCGGCAGGCGAGCGGTTCCTGCGTCACGTGCAACACGCGACCCTGTCGATCGATCGCGCCGTGGTGGCGGCGCAGGAAGAACCCGAGCAGATCTCGGGGCATGTGCGGATCGGCGTGACCGAAACCATCTCGGCTTATCTGATGCCGTCGCTGATGTCGGTCATTTCCCAGCGGTTCGGCAACCTGAGCGTGAGCATCGTCGAAGGCGAGCGCGAAGCGATCGAGGACATGCTCGTCGATGACCGCCTCGATATCGCGCTGCTATTGGTGTCGAACACGGCAGAGATTCGGGACTTGAAATACGAGACGATGCTGCGCTCGCCGCGCAGGCTGTGGACCCATCCGGATCATCCGCTGCAGGAAGCGCATCGGGTCACGCTGGAGGACGTCGCACGCGAAAACTACCTGCTCCTGGACATGGACGAGCACCTGCGCACCGTCGGCAAGTATTGGGGAAGCTACGGCATCACGCCGAACGTCTGGATGCAGAGCAAATCGATCGAGGCCGTCAGGAGCCTCGTGGCGCTCGGACAAGGCGTCACGATCCTGTCGGATCTCGTTTATCGTCCCTGGTCGCTGGAAGGAAACCGGATCAGCCGCCGCAATCTGAGTGTGACCGTCCCGACGATGGATGTCGGCGCGGTATGGCGACGGGGAGGTGCAACGTCGACGCCGTGCCGCGCGCTGCTGGAATTGTTTCGGTCGTGGAAAAAAAGCGCGCGAGAGACGCGCGCCATGCAGGCGGTGCGTGATCGACAACGGACCAGCGCAACCGTTCGT
>NZ_JAAGPG010000400.1:0-7994 GCF_017104665.1 Burkholderia sp. Se-20378
GGGGGGGGGGGGGCGGGGGGGGGTGGGCGGGGGTGGGGGGGGTGGTGGGGGGAGGGGGGTGATGGTGGTGGTTGTTTGGTTGATGCGACGGCGCCCCCCGGGATCTACACGCGTGCGCACGCTCTTGCCCTACGCGACGCTCGTCCGATCACGGCAGCCACGCCACCTTCACCGCATCGGCCGTGAACCTGGCCGGCGACATCGTCTCCGACGCATCGAGCACCGGCAACGTGTTCCTCGCAAACGGCACGACATTGGCCGGCAAGATCGACCCGGTCGCGCTGTCTGTCGACAACACCAGCACGTGGCGCATGACGGGCAGCTCGGTGCTGAGCAGCCTGAACAACGCGGGCCTGGTCGCGTTCGCCGCGCCGACCGGTTCGCCGACGCTCACGGGCAGCTACAAGACGCTGACGACCGGCAGCTACGTCGGCAACGGCGGCACGATCGCGCTCAACACGTTCCTCGGCGCCGACGCATCGCCGACCGACCGGGTGATCGTGAACGGCGGCGCCGCGAGCGGCACGACGGGCCTGAAGATCGCCAACACGGCCGGCACCGGCGCGCAGACGAAGGGCGACGGGATTCCGGTGGTCGTCACGGCCAACGGCGGCACGACCACCGCATCGGCGTTCCAGCTCGCGGGCCCCGTGCAGGCGGGCGCGTACGAGTACCGGCTCTATCGCGGCGGGCAGAGCGACGCGAACGGCTGGTACCTGCGGTCGCAACTCGATCCGTCGGATCCCGGCGACCCGATCCACCCGTCCGGCGGCGGCGATGGAGGCGGCAACGGGAATGGCAACGGCGGCACGCTCGCGTATCGCCCCGGCGTGTCGGGCTATGCTCTCACGCCGCTGCTCAACGCCGACTACGGCTTCTCGACACTGGGCAAGCTGCACGAGCGCGTCGGCGACATCTACAACCTCGAAAAGCAACAGCCCGGCAATCGCGACGGCGTGTGGGGGCGCATCGGCGGCCAGAGTCTCGACGCGAATGCGGGCCGCTTCGCCGCCGACGAGCGCACGTTCTTCGCGCAGTTGGGCAAGGACTGGACGCTCGACCAGGCACCGAACGGCGGCGGCAGCACGCATACGGGCGTGACGGCCAGCATCGGCGTGTCGAACGCAAGCTTCAGCGACATGGCGCGCGCCGATACGGCCAACCTGTCGACGTCGACGGGCTCGGTCGAAATGCACGCGCAAAGCATCGGCGGCTACTGGACGAAGTACCTGTCCGACGGCACGTACTTCGACAGCGTCGGTCAGGTCACGCACTACGGCAACCGCTATCGCGACAGCTACGGCAACGAGGCGTCGCAGAACGGCTTCGGCGTCGCGCTGTCGCAGGAAGTCGGCAAGCCGTTCGCGATCGGCGCGCTGCCGGTCGCGGTCGAGCCGCAGGCGCAGCTGATGTATCAGCACCTGAAGCTGAACGGATTCAACGACAACGTCTCGGCGGTATCGGGTACGACGACGAACGCGCTGCGCGGCCGCGTCGGCGTGCGCATCTTCCGGCCGAACCTCCAGTCGGATTCGGGCGGCGGCGCTGCCACGCCGTACTTCACGGCCGACGTGCTGCACGACTTCCTGTCGCCGGGCCAGACCGTCGTCGGCGGCACGCCGTTCGCAACGCACCTCGGCCGCACGTGGTACGAGCTCGGCGTCGGCGTGACCGCGGGCTTCGGCAAGTCGGGCGAGCTGTACGCGAACGCGAAGATCGCGCGCAACATCGGCGGCGACTACCGGCGCGGCATCGTCGGGCAGGTCGGCTACCGCTACAGCTGGTAACGCCCGCCGGCGACGGACGAAAAAAAACCGCCCGGCGCTCGGCCGGGCGGTTTTCGTATCGGCGCACATGCCGCGCCGACAAGCGCGAACGCTCAGTGCAGGATTTTCGCGAGGAAGTCCTTCGCGCGTTCCGATTTCGGATTCGAGAAGAAATCGTCCTTGCGGTCGTCCTCGACGATCGCGCCCTTGTCCATGAAGATCACGCGATGGGCGACCTTCTTCGCGAAGCCCATCTCGTGCGTGACGACCATCATCGTCATCCCTTCCTGCGCGAGTTCGACCATCACGTCGAGCACTTCGTTGATCATCTCGGGGTCGAGCGCGGACGTCGGCTCGTCGAACAGCATCGCGATCGGATCCATCGACAGCGCGCGCGCGATCGCGACACGCTGCTGCTGGCCGCCCGACAGCTGGCCCGGGAACTTGTGCGCATGCGCCTTCAGGCCGACGCGGTCGAGCAGCTTCATGCCCTTCTCGTTCGCCTCGTCCTTGCCGCGGCCGAGCACCTTGACCTGCGCGAGCGTCAGGTTCTCGGTGATCGACAGGTGCGGGAACAGCTCGAAATGCTGGAACACCATCCCGACCTTCGAGCGCAGCTTCGACAGGTTCGTCTTCTTGTCGCCGACCGACTGGCCGTTCACGAGGATCTCGCCCTGCTGGAACGGCTCGAGGCCGTTCACGGTCTTGATCAGCGTGGATTTACCCGAACCCGACGGGCCGCACACGACGACCACTTCGCCTTTCTTGACCTCGGTCGTGCAGTCGGTGAGAACCTGAAACTGGCCGTACCACTTCGAAACGTTCTTGATGGAAATCATCTTGTGACCTTTTTCTGGAGACCCTTGACGAGTGCAGACGCCAACGAGCAAATCACGAAATAGCATGCGCCGGCGAACAGGACCATCTCGACGGTCGTGCCGTCGCGATCGCCGATGTTGGCCGCCGTGCGGAAGAAGTCCGCGAGACTGATCACGTACACGAGCGACGTATCCTGGAACAGGACGATCGCCTGCGTGAGCAGCAGCGGCACCATCGCGCGGAACGCCTGCGGCAGGATCACGAGGCGCATCGCCTGCGCGTAGTTCATGCCGAGCGCAAACGCGGCGTTCACCTGCCCGCGCGGCACCGCCTGGATGCCGGCGCGGATGATCTCGGAATAATACGCGGCTTCGAACAGCGAGAACGCGACCATCGCCGAGGCGAGACGGATGTCGATCGTCGGCGACAACCCGAGCACGCCCTGCAGCAGCTGCGGCACGATCAGGAAGAACCACAGCAGCACCATCACGAGCGGGATCGAGCGGAACACCGTCACGTAGGCCTGCGCGAACCACGCGAGCGGCTTCACGCCCGACAGCCGCATCAGCGCCAGCAGCGTGCCCCAGACGATCCCGACCACGATCGCGATCAGCGTGATCTGGAACGTGACGACCGCCCCCGTCCACAGCGTCGGCAGCGCGCCGGGAATACTACTCCAGTCGAACTGATGCATCACTTGCCTCCGATATAGCCGGGCAGCCGCGTGCGGCCTTCGATCCAGCGCATGAACGACATCACGACGAGGTTGATGATCACGTACGCGAGCGTCACCGCGATAAACGACTCATACGTCTGCGCGGTGTAGTCGACGAGCTGGCGCGCTTGCGCGGACAGGTCGAGCAGGCCGATCGTCGACGCGACGGCGGAGTTCTTGAAGATGTTCAGGAATTCCGACGTGAGCGGCGGCACGATGATCCGGTACGCAACGGGCAGCAGCACGTAGCGGTACGTCTGCCATTGCGTGAAGCCCATCGCGAGGCCGGCGGCGCGCTGGCCCTTCGGCAGCGCGTTGATCCCCGAGCGCACCTGTTCGCACACGCGCGCGCCCGTGAACAGGCCGAGACAGATGATCGACGCGGTGAAGAACTGCGTGGTGGGCGGCAGCTGCTTGATCCAGGTGCCGATCGAAGCAGGCAGCAGCTCCGGTATCACGAGATACCAGACGAAGAACTGCACGATCAGCGGAATATTCCGGAAAATCGACACGTACAGGGTGCCGATCGCGGACAGCCATTTGTTCGGCACGGTGCGCAGCACGCCGAACAGCGATCCGACGATCAGCGCGATGACCCAGGCGACGAGCGACACTTCGATGGTCACCCAGAAGCCGGACATCAGCCATCCGAAATAAGTCGTCGGCTCGCCGGTCGACACGGGGCTCAGGAAGATGCCCCAGTTCCAGTGGTAAGACATGGGCAAGACTCCAGCAAAAAGAGACGGAAGAAGCGGGGCCTCTTCCGTCTCATTAGCGTCATTTCTGCATCAACGGCCGTGCGGTCAGTCGAGCGCCTTGTCGTTCGGGTTCGCGTACAGCTTCTTCATCGAATCGGACAGCGGGAAGTTCAGGTTCAGCCCCTTCGGCGGGATCGGGTTCTCGAACCACTTCGCGTAGATCTTCGCGGCTTCGCCCGACTTCTCGACTTGCGCGATCGCGTCGTCGACGACCTTCTTGAAGTCCGCATCGCCCTTGCGCATCATGCAGCCGTACGCTTCTTCCGATTGCGGCGTGCCGACGATTACCCAGTCGCCCGGCTTCTTCGCCTTCGCGCGCTCGCCCGCGAGCAGCGCGTCATCCATCATGAACGCGATCGCGCGGCCCGACTCCAGCGTATTGAACGAATCGCCGTGATCCTTCGCGCTGATGATGCTCATGCCCAGCTGCTTGTCGTTGTTCATCTTGCGCAGCAGGCGCTCGGACGTCGTACCGGCGGTGGTCACGACCGTCTTGCCCTTCAGGTCGGCGAAATCCTTGACGCCCGAATCGTTCTTCGTCATCAGGCGCGTGCCGATCACGAAGATCGTGTCGGAGAACGCGGCCTGCTGCTGACGCTCGGCGTTGTTGGTCGTCGAGCCGCACTCGATGTCGACCGTGCCGTTCTGTACCAGCGGAATGCGGTTTTGCGACGTGACCGGGATGTTCTTCACCTGCAGGTTCGGCAGGTTCAGCTTTTTCTTCACCGCGTCGACCACCTTCATCTGGAAGTCACGCGAATAGCCGACCACCTGCTGCTTTTCGTCATAGTAGGAGAACGGAATCGACGATTCGCGGTGGCCCAGCGCGATCACGCCCGTGTCCTTGATCTTCTTCAGCGTGCCCGTCTCCTGAGCATGCGCGCCACTTGCGAACGCGCAAAGCGCCGCGAACATCAGGACTGCCTTTTGGTATTTCATTTTGGTCATCTCCTTGGCTAAAACCCGCGCCAGTGTATCAAAGTAATATTTTTGAAAGTACTGGTTGTTTACCGCACTACGAATCGCGCTGCGCGAAGCCTTCCTCCCGGCTTGGGGCGCCCCTTCCGGCGCCTGAATGCGCGCGCGGGCGGTACCGGATTCGGCACCGCCCGCGAGGGTTCATGCACGCAACCGGATGGATTGCGTCATGGATTGATCGTAGTCAACCGATCTGAAATCGGCAACCGCAGATCAGGGGTACAGGCCGCGCATTTCGCGCGCCATCAGGATGCGCTTGCACGCAACGATGAACGCTGCCGTACGCACCGACACCTTGTGCTCTTCCGCGACTGCCCACACGCCGGAGAACGCTTCGCGCATCACGCGTTCGAGACGGTGGTTGATCTCGTCTTCCGTCCAGAAGAAGCTCGAGAAATCCTGCACCCATTCGAAGTACGACACGGTCACGCCACCCGCGTTCGCGATCACGTCCGGGATCACCAGCACGCCGTTCGCGGTCAGGATGTCGTCCGCCGCCGTCGTCGTCGGGCCGTTCGCGCCTTCGACGATGATCTTCGTGCGGATCTTCCCTGCGTTCTTCTCGGTGATCTGGTTTTCCAGTGCCGCCGGGATCAGGATGTCGGTTTCGACGGTCCAGAACTCGTCATTCGGCATCGGCTCCGCGCCTTCGAAGCCCGCGACACCGCCCGTGCGTGCAACGTGGTCGAGCAGCTTGTTCGAATCGAGGCCGGCCGGCTGGTAGATCGTGCCCGTGTGATCCTGCACCGCGATCACCTTCGCACCCGCTTCCTGGAACAGCTTCGCCGCGATGCCGCCGACGTTGCCGAAGCCCTGCACCGCGATGCGTGCGCCTTCGATCTCGAGGCCTTTCTTCTTCGCCGCTTCGCTGCCGACGACGAACACGCCGCGGCCCGTTGCTTCCTTGCGGCCGAGCGAACCGCCGAGTGCGATCGGCTTGCCGGTCACGACGCCGGTCGACGTCTGGCCCTGGTTCATCGAGTACGTGTCCATCATCCACGCCATCACCTGTTCGTTGGTGTTGACGTCCGGCGCCGGGATGTCGGTGTTCGGGCCGATGATGATGCCGATTTCGCTGGTGTAGCGGCGCGTCACGCGCTCGAGCTCACCACGCGACAGCTTGCGCGGGTCGACGCGGATACCGCCCTTCGCGCCGCCGTACGGCACGTTCACGGCCGCGTTCTTGACCGACATCCATGCGGACAGCGCCATCACTTCCGACAGCGTCACGTCCTGGTGGTAACGCACACCGCCCTTGCCCGGGCCGCGCGACACGTTGTGCTGCACGCGATAGCCTTCGAAGTGCGCGACGGTACCGTTATCGAGCTCGATGGGGCAGTCGACGATCAGGATGCGCTTCGGGCGCTTCAGCGTTTCGAGCCAGCGCGACAGCGAGCCGAGGTACGGCGCGACGCGATCGACTTGCTGAAGGTAGTTGCCCCACGGGCCGAGATCGTCGGCGTGCAGGTAGGACGGGATGGACTGCAATTGCGAAGACATGGATGCTCCAACGGTCAACAGGTGCGCACATTGTCGAAAAACCCGTTTTTTTTATCCAATGCCGTTTGCTTATTCGATTATGCGTTTCTTGCATGATCGCGATTTTTCGCAAATCTGCGGTCGATTTGCGCAAGAACGCACGCGATCGATCGTGCATCGCGTGCGTGAAAAATCGTGTTTCCTGGATGCGGGAGGGCCGCCGGACAGCCGCCCGACAGGCGGCGCAAGCTCGACGACAGCCGGCCGGCCCGCGCGGTCGCGGTTAACCGCCCACGGTTAACCCGCGATTAGCCCGCGGTTTCGCGCAGTTCGTCGCGCACGACGTCCCACAGCGCACGCACGAGCTTCTGCCGCGGATCGTCGCCCTGCAGCGCGAGCTTGTCGCAGTACAGCCGGATCTCCATCGTCAGCGTGAACGGGTACGCGCCGCCACGCACCGACCGGTCGAGCCGGATCAGGCGGCCGCCCGCGACCGCATCCTCGACCGCGCTGTGCGGCAGGAACGCGATGCCGTGGCCCGCGAGCGCCATCGCCTTCAGCCCTTCGGCCATGTCGGTTTCATAGACGCGATCGAGGAACAGCGGCGTCGTCGCATTCGCGACGATGACCTCCGTCATCCGGCCGAGATACGCGTTCGGCGTATATGACAGGTACGGCACGCGCGCATCGGCCGTGCCGGGCAGCGTATAGCGCGGCCGCCCCGCGCGGCCCGGCGCCGAAAACGGGCTGATCGGCTCGCTGCCGAGGATCAGCATGTCGTAGCGCGCCGGGTCGAGCGCGACCGGATGGCTCGGGTGGTGGTAGCCCATCACGAGATCGCAGCCGCCCTCGACGAGCGACAGCACCGCGTCGTGCACGTTCAGCGCGCGCAGCCGCGTGTGAACCTGGCCCATCTTCGCCTCGATCCGCTGCAGCCAGCGCGGGAAATACGTGAGCGACAGCGTGTGCGGCACCGCGAACTCGATCGTCGGCACCGGCGCGCCGACGTGGCCGCGCAGCAGCGTGCGCGCCTCGTGCGCCTGCGACAGCATCGTCAGCGCCTGTTCGTAGAAGATCTGCCCGGCCTGCGTGAGCCGCGTCGGATAAACCGAACGATCGATCAGTTCGGTCGCGAGCCATGCCTCGAGCGCCTGGATGCGCCGCGAAAACGCCGGCTGCGACACGTGCCGCAGCTCGGCGGACCGGCTAAAGCTGCGCGTTTCCGCGAGCGAAACGAAGTCGTCGAGCCATTTCAGTTCCATGCAGGCGGGCGCGGCGGGCGGCGGGGTGGGGCTGCGGGGGGGGGGGTGGTGGAGGGCCGGGGCGACGTCGGGGGTCGGACGCTAGGCGCGAGTGCTCGCGCGGGTGGCCGATGCGCTGAACAAGGTGCCCGGCAACGTGCGCGTGACCGGCTATACCGACGACACGCCCGTGCATACGGCGCGCTTCGCATCGAACTGGGACCTGTCGCGCGAACGC
>NZ_JAAGPG010000401.1:0-7977 GCF_017104665.1 Burkholderia sp. Se-20378
CCTTGCGACGTGGCTCGGCAACGGCCGGCGCGTCGGGCGCGGCCCGTGCGCAGAGCGCCGCGGCGAACCGTTGCAACGCGAGAACCGAGCCCGCGACGCTCTGGTACTTTTCGCGGCCGATCTGCCCGTCGAGCGTGACGAGCAATCCGGCTTCGCGTGCGAGCGCAAGCAAGGCGTCGATATTGTCGGACGGAAGGTTGCCGGCCGACACGGCCTGGGCGGGCAGGGCGCGCGCGTTGCCCGACGCGCGCCGCTGGCCGTCCCGGCCCGGTAAGTTGCGATGTGTCATGGTTGGTCTCCTGCGCCAGGCCCCGCATGCCGGCTCGACGGCCGGCTGAGCGATGACCCGTATGAACGTTTCGTCCATGTCACCAGTATCGTGTCGCGCCCGTGCGCTGCCAAGCAGCGCGTGCTGAAGTCGCTGTCAGGTAATGCGCGGCGCCTATCGGAATCCGCTGACACGCGGGGCGGCCGATCGGCCGTCCCGGCGACGATCCGGCCCGTTCGATCCGACGAATGGGCAGCGCGTGTCGGCCGTCGCTTGACGCATGATTTCGGCCGGTCTAACTTCGCCACTGCATCGGCGTCGGGCAACGTTCCATCGTTTGCCGGTCGGCCGGTGCCGCGCCCCGGGGTGGCGTGGCAGGGCTTCCAGTCTCGTTCGCGGGCAGTTTGCGCCGCGAACCTAGCGCGGCCGGTTCGGGGACGAACCGGCACGGCGGCACGCAACGTGTCGTTGATCGCGCGCAAACACGCGCCGGCGCATCGCACGCCGCGCTGCCGTTCAGTCTTTAAGCTTCCGGTACCTTCTTCTTTTCGTTCCTCGACCGTCAGGAGTCCGTCGATGTCCAAGGACAATTTGCTCGATTCACTCAAGGAAGCCGCCAAACAGCGTGCGATCGGTTCGGATCAGTTGCGTGCGATGCTCGACGACGAAGTACGCGTGTTGTCGTCTGGCGCGCGGGTGCACGATTACATCCACGTGTTCGCGATCCGGAACCTGCGCGAACGGATGCGCCAGCAGGACGATTTCGACCACGATACGCGGACCGATGCGCCGTCCGCCGACGCCGATCCACGTCCGAGCCATCGCCTGTGACGGGCTAGCGCCGCGGCTGATGCCGCGGACGTGACGCAATCCGTCGCCGGGCCAGGGCCGGATCCAGATCGACATTCATGCCACCGTCGACAGCGAACCGGCCTGTTCCCACTCCCTTGTGATTTCAGTGTCCGAGATCGCCGGCACCGTCGCCGCGTCCAGCGGCGGGCGTGCGCGCGCGTCGCCGACCGGCGCGACCATCCTGACGATCCGCTGACAAGCGGCATTGCCTTTTGTCATACGTTTCACTGAATTGTCACAGCGGCCTCAAGTAAGCGGCGCGATTGCCGTTTACCCGGTGAATTCGTCCACCGGGCGTTCGCGCTCCCTTACCGAGTCGTTGCCATGTTCTCGTCCATCCGGGCCCGCATCCTTGCCGCGTGCGTTGCCATCGTCGTATTCGCGCTCGTCGCCACCACGCTCATCAACTATTTCATCGCGCACTCGTACAACGACGATGCGATTGACCGCAACCTGACCTCCGTCGCCAGCGGCCACGTGGTCGGGATCGCCGACTGGGTCGCCACCCGGAGCCGGATGATCGCATCGCTGCAGGATGCCGCACTGACGCCCGATCCGCTGCCGGTGTTCAAGCAGATGGCCACGGCCGGCGGTTTCACGAACGTCTACGCGGGTTACGCCGACAAGGTGTTCCACTTTTCCGACCCGACCGGCATTCCGCCCGACTACGATCCGACCGGCCGCCCGTGGTACAAGCAGGCCGCGCAGGCCGGCAAGCCGGTCGTCACGCCGCCGTACGTCGACGCCGGCACGGGCAACCTCGTCGTCACGTTCGCGGTGCCGATCCTGCGCGACGGCGCGCTGAAGGGCGTCGTCGCAGCGGACGTCTCGATGGACACCGTGATCGCGAACGTAAAGACGATCCACCCGACGCCCGCGAGCTTCGGGATGTTGATCGACAGCAACGGCCACGTGGTCGCGCACCCGGACGCGAAGCTCACGCTGAAGCCGGTCGCCGACGTGTCGCCCGAACTCGGCGCGACGAACGGTGCGACGATCGCGGCCGCGACCGCACCCGTCGAGGTGACGGTCGGCGGCGACGCGAAGCTGGTGCGCGCGCGCCCCGTGCCGGGCACGGACTGGTACGCGCTGGTGCTGCTCGACAAGAACGAAGCGACGGCCGGGATGCGCTCGCTGCTGACCGCTTCGCTGATCACGCTGCTCGTGGTCGTCGGCGTGGCGTCGCTGATCATCGGCGCGATCACCGCGACCGCGTTCCGCCGCCTGTCGCAAGTGCGCCAGGCGATGGCCGCGATCGGCTCGGGCGCCGGCGACCTGACGCAGCGCCTGCCGGCCGACGGCCGGGACGAAGTGGCGGACATCGCCCGCTCGTTCAACAGCTTCGTCGACAAGCTGAACGACGTAATGCGCCAGATCCGCGATGCGAGCGAATCGGTGCGCACGGCCGCGAACGAGATCGCGGCGGGCAACCAGGACCTGTCGTCGCGCACCGAATCGGCGGCGGCGAGCCTCGAGGAAACGGCCGCATCGATGGAAGAGATCACCGCGACGGTCGGCCAGTCGGCGGCGGCGGCCGGCCAGGCGGACGAACGCGCGGCAGCCGCGTCGCGGATCGCGTCGCACGGCGGCGTGGTCGTGTCGGACGTGGTCGCGACGATGGAGAAGATCGAGGAAGCATCGGGCCGGATCGGCGACATCATCGGCGTGATCGACGGGATCGCGTTCCAGACCAACATCCTTGCGCTGAACGCGGCCGTCGAAGCGGCGCGGGCGGGCGAGCAGGGCCGCGGCTTCGCGGTCGTCGCGCAGGAAGTGCGCAGCCTCGCGCAACGCAGCGCGCAGGCCGCTCGCGAAGTGAAGGTGCTGGTCGAATCGACGGTCGCGAGCGTGTCGGCCGGGTCCGGGCAGGTGCGTCAGGCGGGCGACACGATGCGCGAGATCGTGTCCAACGTGTCGAACGTGACGACGATCATCTCCGAGATCACGCACGCGGCGAACGAGCAGACGCGCGGCATCCAGGAAGTGAATCGCGCGGTCACGCAGCTCGACGAAATGGTGCAGCAGAACGCGGCGCTCGTCGAACAGTCGACCGCCGCCGCGACCGCGCTGCAGTCGCAGGCGAACGCGTTGGCGACCACGGTCGGGCGGTTCAAGGTCGCTTGACGCGGCTGGCGGGAAAGACGGCCGCGCCGCTCAGGAGCGGCCGTTGTCGCGCATCAGCGCGAGCCGGTTGTAGAGCGTTTTCAGGCTGATCCCGAGTGCTTTCGCGGCACGCGGCTTGTTGCCGTCGAAGTGGTGCAGCGTCGCCGCGATGAAGCGCTGCTGCGCATGGTGCAAGGTCGCGCCGAGCGGCAGCGCCATCGTGTTCTCCGACAGGCGCTCGGGCGGCATCGCCGGCTTCGGCAGCGTGACGTCGATGCCTTCGTCCGCCAGGATGTACGCGCGCTCGATCGTGTTGTGCAGCTCGCGGACGTTGCCCGGCCACGAGTACGCGCGCAGTGCCGCGATCGCCGCGTCGGTCAGCCGCTTGTGCGCATGGTGCCGCGCGTTGAGCGCGTCGACGAATTCCAGTGCGATCGTCTCGATGTCGCTGTCGCGCTGGCGCAGCGGCGGTACGTACAGCGCAAACGCGGCGAGGCGGTAGAACAGGTCCTCGCGCAGCCGGCCGTCGCGCACGGCTTCGGCCGGGTTGTGGCGCGTGGCCGACACGATGCGCACGTCGAGCGGAATCGGCTCGGTGCCGCCCACCCGGACGATCACATTCGATTCGATCGCCCGCAGCAGCTTCACCTGCAATGGCGCGGGCATCTCCGCGATCTCGTCGAGCAGCAGCGTGCCGCCGCGCGCGGCTTCGAAGAAGCCTTCCCGCTGCGCGATCGCGCCGGTGAAGCTGCCTTTCTCGTGCCCGAACAATTGCGATTCCGCGATATCGGGCGGAATCGCGCCGCAGTTCACGGGGACGAACGGGCCCTCGCACCGGGCGCTGAGATCGTGCAGCCGGCGCGCGACGATATCCTTCCCGACCCCGCTTTCGCCGGCAATCATCACGCTGGCGCGGGTCGGTGCGATCTTTTCGATGCGGCCGAGCAGCGTGCGCATCGCTGAGGACCGGCCGGACAACCGGCGGCTGTCTGCACGTTGCTTCGACCGGTTTGCGGTTTCTCCCATTGTCATGAGTCGGCATGAGCGGGGCCGTTTTGAAATTCGGCACCACGCGTTCCGTTGATTGCAATATTTTCATCGACAGCGAAACGGCCACGAAGGTGCCGCAAAATAGAAATTTCCAATGTGCGCGGCGGGGACGGAAGGAGCAGACCATCGATTTCTGACACGAATCGCGGCATTTCTGCGCGATCCAGGGTCGTATCGGCGCTTTTTTACATCATTCCGATGAAAAAGCCGGTTGCGGTCACGGTGCGCGGGTGCGGCCCACGGCACCCACCGGTTCCCGACCGACCGCTGCGGCCCGGCCCGCAGGGCCGCCACCCGGCCACGCAGCCGGCACGCCTCACCATCCGGCCATCCACAGCCCGCGTCGGGCATGCCACTTGCTGATTCCATCAAGCTCGCCCGGCACGCTCGACGGCAGGCCGGAGGGTCGACCAACGGCATGACGCCGTGCGACCGGAGCCGGCGCGAGGCAAGGATGCAATGAGGACCCTGACCCGTGAGCTGTTACGGCAGGGTGCATGGATCGTGCTGGCCGTCGGGCTGGCGTCCGCGCTGCAGGCGTGGGCGGTTCGCGTCGTCGGCGAGCACGCGCCATTTGCGCCGCTGCCTTTGTATGCAGGCGTGGCGGCAGCCGCATGGCTGACGTCGTTCGGCGGTGGCCTGGCCGCGGCCGCCGTGAGCGTGGCCGTGATCGGCACGCTGTGGTGGCGCGATGCGCCGCTGGCGACGCTGCTCGCGCAGGCGGGCGCATTCGTCGCGATCAGCTTCGTCGAGTGCGTGCTCGTGATGGCCGTGAAGCCGCTGCTTGCGAACGATCGTCTGCGCGAACCCGATGACGACGGCGATGCCGATGCCCACGAGCCGCATCGCGAGCCTGAGCCCGTGCCCGCCGCCGCGCGCGTGCCCGTGCCTGACGACAGCCTGCTGCGGCGCGTGGTCGACGCTTCGCCCGATGCGATCGTCGGCGTCGATGCCGCCCGCCGGATCACGAGCTGGAATCCGGCCGCGCGGAGAATCTTCGGCATCGACGCGGCACAGGCCGCCGGGCGAGACGTCGCCGCGATGATCGCGCCGCGCTGGTTGCAGCGCCATCCGTTGCCCGCATCGTTCGCGAACCTGCACACGTCGGTCGGTCCGCTCGACGTGCTGTGCGTGCGCCGCGACGGCGGCCGTTTTCGGGCGACCTTCGCCGCAGCGCCGATGGTCGATGCGCAGGGCAACTGCACGGGCCTGTCGATGACGCTGACCGATGCGCACGAACGCCGTCGCGGCGAGCGGCGCAACCTGCGTTCGCTGCGCGGCGCCCGCGACGCACGTGCACAGGCGGACACGTCGAACCGGCTGAAGGACGAACTGCTGGCCACGGTGTCGCACGAGCTGCGCACGCCGTTGAACGTGATCTACGGCTGGGTCGAGGTGCTGCGCAACGTCGACGGTCAGGGGCTCGCGCAACAGGCCGTCGACGCGATCGATCGCAGCGCGCGGTCGCTGTCGCACATGGTGGCCGACCTGCTCGACGCGTCGTCGCTCGCGACCGGCCGGTTGCGCCTCGAGCGCGTGCCGGTCGATCTCGTGCGGGTCGTGCGCGATGCCGTGCGCGAACTCGACGCGACGGCCCACGCGAGCGGGCTCGAGTTGTCGACCCAATACGCGATGCCGACCTGCGTGATTCCGGCGGATCGCGAGCGCGTGCGCCAGGTCCTGTCGAACCTGTTGTCGAATGCGATCAAGTTCACGCCACCGGGCGGCCGCATCGTCGTGTCGCTGGCCCGGGCAGGCGAGCGCGTGCGGCTGTCGGTCGCCGATACCGGGCAGGGCATTGCGCCGGAATACCTGCCGCACCTGTTCGAGACGTTCAGCCGGCCCGAACGCGCATTCGCGTCGCCGAAGCGCGGCCTCGGGCTCGGCCTGTCGATCGTGCGCAACATCGCCCAACTGCATGGCGGCGACGTCGTCGCGACGAGCGCCGGCACCGGACGCGGGACGACCGTCACGGTCACGCTGCCGGCCGGCTGGGACGTCGACGATCCGGCCGAATACCTGCTGCACGCGGCAGGCGCGTCTGACACGGCAACGCTCGACGGCCAGCGCGTGCTCGTCGTCGACGATGATGCGACGTCACGCGCGAGCCTCGCCGCGGCACTCGAAACGATGGGCGCGCAGGTGTCGACCGCGCAATCGGGGCACGACGCGCTCGACGTGGTGGAGCGTCAGGCGCCGAACGTCGTGCTGTCGGATCTCGCGATGCCGGACGGTGATGGCTTCTGGCTGCTCGATCGCATCCGACATTTGCCGGGCGGCAGCGGGCATCTGCCTGTCGTCGCGGTCACGGCCCACGCCGGCAACGCCGACCGGCACCGCGTGATGGCGGCCGGTTTCGACGCGTATCTGCGCAAGCCGGTGGACATGCCGACGCTGGCGAGTGTGATCGCCGACGTCGCGCCGGACGCCGGGCACGATCGGAAAGGGCGCGGCCGGTAGCAGCCGGCGCGGCCGCCCGCCTGGTCGTCGACGAGGAAAGGAGGCGCGATGGACGCAACGGCAATCCGCGCGGCCGGCCCGCTCCGTCGCGACACACGGAGGTCCGGATGAAAACGAATCGAACCCGCCGGCCGGCGGCGATCGTGCTGGCCGCGACCGTCTGCGCATTGACCGCCGCGTTCGCGCATGCACAGGTGGCACCGGCTTCGTCGGCGCAGGTCGCGCCGGGCGTCATCCGCCCCGGCACGACGGCCGACGAAGCCGGCATGACGCAGCGGCCGACCGGTATCGACGTCGAATTCGTCGACAAGGCCGGCATGATCGGCAAGGTAGAGCGGCAGGCCAGCCAGCTCGCGCTCGACCGGTCGTCGAACGCCGACGTGAAGGCATTCGCGCGCCGGATGGTCGACGATCACGGGCGGATCGCCGGCGAATTGCGGCAGCTTGGTGCGGCCAAGGGCGTACCGGTCCAGTCGCGGATGCTCGTTGATCCGGCCGTGACCGCGTTGCGAACCAAAGAGGGTCATGCGTTCGACGTGGCCTATGTCGCGCTGGCGGGCCCGCGCGCGCACGAAGCAGCGATCCGGCTCTACGAAGCCGAGGCGCGGAACGGCCGCGATCCGCAGCTGCGCGCGTTCGCGGCCAACACGTTGGCGACGCTGAACGCGCACCTGGCCGCCGCCCGGCAACTTGCGCAGGCGGTGGCGGCCGCGCACTGAGCGGCGATCGCGCTACCGCTTATCACTTTCAGGGGCTTCGGAGGCTTCAGAGGTTTCAGGGCCGCCCGGCGACGCCTCGTACGGCGGTGAGTCGAGCGCCGTTTCGCCTTCCTCGATCAGCCAGTACGGCGCACTCCCGTAGTACGCATGCAGCGCTTCGGCCCATTCCGGATCGGCCATGGCCGGCCAGCGGTTCCTGTCGAAGCCGGGAGCTTCGCGCACGCGTTCGGTCGCGACCGGCAGCACGAAGCACTGGCGTTCGACGTCTAGAACAAGGACGTTCCATGGCACCGCGAGCAGCTTGTCGCCGATCCCGGGCAGGCTGCCCGACGACACGACCGCATACGCGATCCGGCCGGAGCGCACGTCGAGCATGATGTCGGTGACCTGGCCGATGTCGTCGCCGTCCATCGTCAGGACGCGATCGCCTTCGAGCGTGCGGGCGGCCATCACGTCGGGCCCCGGCCCGCTGCCGGCCGTGCGGCGGTTGCCGCCGACGATGCGCGTGTCGTCGTGCGACGGTCT
>NZ_JAAGPG010000402.1:0-7707 GCF_017104665.1 Burkholderia sp. Se-20378
TCGCGCCCGATGCCCGCGCAGGCGTGACCGGCCGCGGGCACGCGCGGCGGCCGGCCGCCGGTACGTGCGTGCGCGTTACAGCGGCAGTTGCGTGTCGAACTTGATTTCGCGCAGCACGACGCTCGTGCGCACCTGCGACACGGCGGGGATCTTGAAGATGCGTTCGTGCAGGAACACGTCGTAGGCCTTGATGTCCGGCGCGACGATCTTGAGGATGTAATCGGCTTCGCCGGTCGTGCTGTAGCACTCGGTGACTTCCGGGCAGGTCGAGATCTCGCGCTCGAACTGCTCGACGCCGCCTTCGTTGTGGCGGGTCAGGTGCACGTGCGCGAGCGCGCAGACGTGCAGGCCGAGCTTCTCGCGATCGAGCAGCGCCGTGTAGCGCTGGATCACGCCCGACTGTTCCATGTCCTTGATGCGGCGCCAGCACGGCGTGCTCGACAGGCCGACCTGGTCCGAGATTTCCTGGACCGAGCGGCGCGCGTCGAGCTGCAACAGGCGAAGGATTTTTTGCGAAAAGGAATCGAGCGTCACCTGCGCCTCCATGCGGCAACTACAACACGCTGAATGTTAGAGGGCCGGGAAAGGAAAGGCAATCTGGCGTCGCGTTGTTGAGCGAGATTCGCTAATTTGCTCGCGGATCCGTGGGGATTTGTCCCGCGCCTGCGTTTTCCGACCGATCGGTGTCCGACACCGCGAGGCCCGCGAGCGCGGCCTGCTGGCGGCGCAGGTCGGCGAGCATGTTGCAGAACAGCGCGCCTTGCTCGATCGCGTCGTCGAGCGCGACGTGCGTGTGCGGATGGTCGTCGAACCAGTGCTTCGGAAAGCGCGGCTTGATCGCCTTGCGGTACGGCAGGCCCGTCATCGCGAACGCGAGCGTCTTGATGTCGAGCGCCGACCACGAAAACGGGCAGCGTCCGGCGAAGCGCATCATGTACCAGAACATGAACGTGAAGTCGAAGCCGGCCGGCATCGCGACGAATACCGGCTTGCCGGGCAGCGCCTCGACCCAGTCGACGTACGCGACCAGCGCCGCTTCGGGCGCCTGCAGATCCTTCCGGCACGCGGCCCATGCTTCGGGCTCGGTCTTCCACCACGCTTCCTGCACCGGGTGCGCCTGCGCGCCCGGCAGCGTGTCGAGGTTGGCCGAGAACGTCGCGATCAGCTGCTTGTCCTCGGTATAGGCGGCCGACGCGAAGCTCAGCATCGAGTGCGGGCCGGGAATCGGGCCGTCGGCCTCGACATCGGTGCTGACGTAGATTTCCGGGATGGCGGTCTGGTTCATCCGAATACCTTGTCGGACACGAACGGGTTCGTGCGGCGCTCGTCGCCGAACGTCGACACCGGGCCGTGGCCCGGCACGAACGTGACGTCGTCGCCGAGCGGCCACAGCTTCTCCTTGATCGACCGGACGAGATCCTCGTGATTGCCGCGCGGGAAATCGGTACGGCCGATCGAGCCGGCGAACAGCACGTCGCCGACGATCGCGACGCGATGCGCGCGGCTGAAGAACACGACGTGGCCCGGCGTGTGGCCCGGGCAGTGATAGACCTCGAGCGTCTCGTCGCCGAACTGCACGGTGTCGCCGTCGTTCAGCCAGTGATCCGGCTCGAAGGTTTCGGCGGCCGGAAAGCCGAAGCGTTCGCTTTGCATCGGCAGCTTCTCGATCCAGAAGCGTTCTTCTTCCTGTGGCCCCTCGATCGGTACGCCGTAGTGCGTCGCGAGCGTCTTCGCGCCCGCGCAGTGATCGATGTGCCCGTGCGTGAGCAGCACCTTCTCGACCTGCACGTTCTGCCGCGCGACTTCCTGTTCGATCCGGTCGAGATCGCCGCCCGGATCGACGACGGCGGCGCGGCCCGTCTTCTCGCAGACGAGCAGCGAGCAGTTCTGCTGGAACGGCGTGACCGGAATGAGCGTGACTTTCATGGAGGCACCGGCGGCTAAAAGGAGCGATTGTACCGGTCGCGCGTGCCGCCTGCCGGTCGCGCGACGCGCGTCGCGATGCATGCGTTCGGGCATTCCCGGAGCATGTCGATTGTTACGGCCATAGTGAGAATCAATGGTCCGCAGGGGGTGCTTTTCGGGTTGACCTTTTGGTTTATGTATAATGCGCCCCATTGCACGTGAATTTCACGCAATTCGCTGGTGTTTCGGCCCCGTTAAAAAGGGGCGTCGGAGGCACCGTCAAGCATCAGCCGCCGGGGAGTCCGGCGGTGTATCCAGCACCGAGCTTTCGGTGCTCACGTCTTGTCCGGCCGGGTGCTGCGCGCCCGCCTGCGGCCCTGCTGCCGCGCCGCCGGATGAGGCCTGTGCCGCCGTTCCTGTGAGTCGGTCGTTTCGACGCGCGCGAACGTGAAGCCATGTTCGATGGCGGCATGTGGGGTCTGGTCAGGCTGTTGGGGACAGGTTGCGCCAGACGTGAAAACTAATCAGGACGGTTGCGGCCTAGACGAAAGCCGCGCCCATGCAAGCCGCCTGCTCGCATCCGAGCGGGGCGTGCACGCATTTGCCGTCCGGGCCGCATATCTGCGCTGTGAATCGGCGTGATGAAGGAGCGGCCCGAACCAGAAGGCGACACGTCGATGAATTTACGTTTTCCGAGTCGATTCGGGACCATTGCATTGTTTTTTGCGCTGACGGGCTGTGCGGTGCCACCCAGCCAGACCACCGGTAGCGCGAACCAGAAGAACGCCGTCGACAAGACGGCCGCCGCCGCGAAGGCGGATAGCGACAAGCAGCTGAATTTTGATTCCGCGCTGGCGTCGATGCCGGCTGCCGACAGCAAGGACGCGAAGAAGTCGTCGCTGGCGGACGCCGAGCCGATCGACGGCAAGGATGTGTCCGATTTCCGCCAGACGGGCCGCGCATCGTGGTACGGGCGGGATTTCCACGGCCGCCGCACCGCGAACGGCGAGCGCTTCAACATGAACGCACTCACCGCCGCGCACCGCACGCTGCCGCTGTCGTCGTACATCAAGGTGACGAACGCGTCGACCGGCAAGTGGGTCGTCGTGAAGGTCAACGATCGCGGGCCGTACAAGCGCGGCCGCGTGCTCGACCTGTCGTATGCGGCCGCGAAGCTGATCGGCCTCGTGCACGCCGGCACCGGCCGCGTGAAGATCGAAGGTCTGTCGCCGCAGGAAGCGCGCGAGGCGCGCGACGAAATGTTCGCGTCGATCTCGGCGAAGTAACGCAGCGGATCGACCGCTCATGCAAAAGGGCTGCCCGAGGGCAGCCCTTTGTCTTTCCGGCACCGCGCGATGCCGGCGCCGGTTTCCCGGTGCCGGCCCGCTCGCGTGTCAGCGCTCATCCTTCAGCGCAAGCGCTCGCGCATACAGCGTGTTGCGCGACGCGCCCGTCAGCGCGGCCGCGAGCTTGGCCGCACTCTTCACCGGCACCTCTTCCAGCAGCAGCTTGAGCAGCGCATCGTGCGCGGTGTCGTCGGCTTCGCCGCTCGTCTCCGGTGCGCCTTCGACCACCAGCACGAACTCGCCGCGCTGCCGGTTCGCATCGCCGGCGAGCCAGGTCTGTCCTTCGGCCAGGGTGCCCTGGAACAACTGCTCGTGTAGCTTGGTGAGCTCGCGCGCGATCAGCAGCCGGCGCGCGGGTCCGAACGCATCGGCGAGCGCGGCGACGGTTTCGGCGATCCGGTGCGGGGCCTCGTAGAACACCAGTGCATACGGGTGCGATACCAGCGCCTGCAGCGCGGTCGCGCGCTGCTTGGTCTTCGGCGGCAGGAAGCCTGCGAACGTGAACGCGCCGGCCCAGTCGCCGGCCACGCTCAGCGCGGTCACCGCCGCGCTCGCGCCCGGCAGTGGAATCACCGCGAAGCCGGCGGCGCGCACGGCATCGACGAGCCGCGCGCCCGGGTCCGAGATGCCGGGCGTGCCGGCGTCGGATACGTAGGCCACGCGTTCGCCGCCGCGCAGCAGTTCGATTACGCGTTGTGCGGCTTCGCGTTCGTTGTGCTCGTGCACGGCGACGAGCGGTTTCGAAATCCCGTAGCGGGCGAGCAGCTGGCCCGTGTTGCGGGTGTCTTCGGCCGCGATGCGGTCGGCGAGGCCGAGCACGTGCAGCGCGCGCAGCGTGATGTCGGCGGTGTTGCCGATCGGCGTGGCGACCACGTAGAGGGCGGCGTCCGGATAGTGCTGCGTGTGCGCGAGTTCGAGGAGGGCAGTCATGGCAGGCAATGCGCGCAATCGCGGCGCAAGCGGAACAAGGACGGCATTGTGCCACGCGGCGCCGGCCCGGCCGGGCGACGGGCGCGGTTTGCCAGGCGCGGTCGACAACTTTTCCGGTGCGGCGCGATCCAAACCGGTCGGCGCGGCGTTCGAGCTGCGTGCGCGGCAGTTTCTCGAGCGCCGCGGCCTGGCGTTCGTCGCGGCGAACGTGACGATGCGCGGCGGCGAGCTCGATCTCGTGATGCGCGAGCTGAGCCATGCCGCGCAGGCGATCGCGCTCGAGCGCGGCGAGCTCGACATCGGGCTGCTGCATACGCCGGTTCCCGTCAACGGCCGGATGCGCGAGAAGCTGATCCGGCGCGACCCGCTCGTCGCCGTGCTGCCGAAGGATTTCCGGCGCCAGCCCGACGGCACGGTCACGCTGCAGGATCTCGCCGGCGCCGGCCTCGTGTGGTTTCCGCACGACCAGTTGCCGCTGATCCGCGCCGGCATCCTCAGCGCATTCCGGCAGGCCGGGCACCCGATCGACATCGTGCTCGACGTGAACCGCACGCTCACCGTGATCTCGTGCGTCGCCGCCGGATGCGGCGTGTCATTGCTGCCGCAGTCGATCCACACGTTCGCGTTCGACGGCGTCGCCTACGGCGCCGTCCGCGATGGCGCCGCGCTGCCGCTGTTCGAACTCAGCGCGATCTGGCCCGCGCGATCGCGCCCGACGCTCGCGGATCGCTTTGCCGCGCTGCTGCCGTCGGCGGACGTCCCGCGCTGACTGGCCGGGCCGTGTCCGGCGCCTGTCATGGATCTGCCACCGTCGACCGGTAGCGTTCGGGTCTGACCCACGCTATCGACAGACGAATCCGCCATGCAGCGCACGTCGCGCGCCACGCCCCACGTTTATGCGGCCACGTCCCGCGCCCTTGCCGTCAGCCTCGCGATCAACCTGCTGCTGCTCACCGTCGAGACGGTCGCGGCGTGGTCCGCGCATTCGTCGGGGCTGCTCGCGGACGTCGCACACGCGGCGATCGATCTCGCAGCCGATGCACTGATCCTCATTGCGTGCCGGCTCGACGCGCGCCTGCCGCCGGAGCGGCGCCCCACCTACGAACCGCTCGCGCTCGCGGGCCTCGGCGCGTTGCTCGTTGCAACCGGCGCGCAGATGATCTGGCAGGCGACCAACCGGTTCGCGACGCCGCCCGTCGTGCAGCCGGGCGTAACGGCGCTTGCACTCGTCGCCGTCACGCTCGCCGGCAAGGCCGTGCTCTCGCACTGGATGCTGCGCAAGGCGCGCGAGACGGGTTCCGCGCTGCTCGAGGCGAGCGGCTGGCATGTGCGGACCGATGCGCTGTCGTCGCTGCTGGCGGCGCTCGCGATGAGTGCGGCGCTGGTCGGCTTCGGCCGTCTCGACGATCTGGCCGCGCTTGCGATCGGCGCGCTTGTGATCCGTACGGGTGTGGGTTTCATCCGGCGCGGCTGTGCGCAGTGGCCGGCGCTGTCGGCATGGGCGGATCGGTCGACGCGCGGCTCGTGAGCGCAGCGGGCATCGCCGTCACGGGCGTCAGGGTAGCTGCTATCTGCGGCGTTGAATGAAGAAGAGGCTCGCACGGTGCGAGCCTCTTTTGCATGATGTCGCCGCCATCGTCGTGCGACACGCGACGCGTTGACCCATGTCGACGTATCGCCAGACGAATGCGGCCGGTTCCGATGGATCGGCCCTGGCGGTCGCTTACCCGAGCGGCACGACACTCCCGAGCAGAATCCGCACGAGCGTCGCCTGGCGCGTGACCCCCGTCTTCGAGAAGATTGCACGCAGGTGCGTGCGCGCCGTGTTCTTGCTGATCCCCGATTCCTCCGCGGCCTCCTCCAGCGTCAGCCCGTTCGTCAGCAGCAGCGCGAGCGATGTCTCGGCGGGCGTCAGGTCGAACAGCTTGCGGATGATTTCCTGCGCGCCCTGCGGCTTGCGGTCGGGATCGCGCAGGAACAGCGTGACGGCCGGCCGCCGCTTGTTGTCCTCCGACCAGTCGGACAGCAGCACCGTGCGCACCAGCAGCCCGAGGCGCGGCTTGTCGAAGCTGCGCGTGATCGGCATCGCCTCGACGGTCGCCGCGGCCGTGCCGTGGTGTCCCATCACCGCATGGCGGATCAGCCGCTTGAGCGTACGGTTCTCCTGCGCATCGGTCGCTTCGATCGTGCCGCGCGCAATCGTCAGACCGTTGTTCTGCTTGAGAATCTCGTCGGCCACGCTGTTCAGGTCGATGATCGTGTCGTTCTCGTCGAGCGTGATCGTGCCGATCTGCATCCGGTTGATCGCGTTCGCATAGATCGAGCGTTCGACCTCGGCCGTGTCGAGCCGCGAATGCAGTTCCACCGCCCGCTTCAGGTGCGGCAGCAGCAGCGCGCAGATCGCCTTGTCGCGCGCGGAGAACTGCTTCGACGCATGGTTGCGGCACACGCGGAAGCGACATTCGACGCCCGACGACGTGCGCAGGTCCGCGCCGAGGATATAGCGCACGTCCTGCGGTTTCAGGAACTGCTTGTACAGCTCGCTCGACAGCCAGCCCGTGTCGCCGAACACGTCGTCGACCGTGACCACGCGATCGGCCGGCAGGCCGACGAACGGGTCGAGCGAATAGTAGTAGTTGTTGTACGACGCCTCGCCGTCGCCCGGCACCACCGGGCCGAATTCCGACGCGTGCACGGACAGCGGCGCACGGCGGTCGCTCGCGGCCGCGCGCAGGATTAGCGTCACGTAGTTGGCCTGCAGCCAGCGACGGACCAGTTCCAGCGCACCGGCCCACGGCGGCGTCTCCAGCGGCCCCTGGTAGATGCGCGCCATCAGCTCGCTGAAATCCGCGACGCCGATGTCGGCCTCGTCACTGGTTGCCTGGCTCTCTTGCGGAGCCCATCTCGTCTCCATCAGCACGCTCCATCCTCCATACGACATGTTTCTGACGCGACTCACCCGCGCCGCCATGATTAAGACGCGTCTAAATTCCGGCGTCATCGGGAGATTCACTGAATGGTGAGAATTGGCCATCCGTGCGAACGAACCATCGTCCGATCGGATGATGTGGCGCCCTGCCCGCTGCGCTGGAATGCCCGTCAGGCCGTGCCGGCAAGCGTCCGGCGCGGACTCAGGGAAAACCGCGACGCGGGTTTACCTGATTCAAACCGCATACGATTCAGACAGGAGTCCCCATGCCGCTCGACCCACAGGCGCAGGCGCTGCTCGCCGCGTTCGCCCAGGCACCCGCGATCGATTTCGCGCAACTCACCGTTCCCGCGTATCGCGCGAGTCTTGCCGCCGGCGGCGCGTTTGCCCCGGGCGACGCCGTCGCCGCCGAAGAGGACTGGCAGATTCCCGCGTCGGGCCGTCAGTTGTCCGCACGGCTCTATCGGCCCGCCGCCGACGGGCCGTTGCCGCTGACCGTGTTCTTCCACGGCGGCGGCTTCGTGTCGTGCGGGATCGATTCGCACGCGAACCTGTGCCGGAGCCTCGCGGCCCGTGCGCGCACGCTCGTGCTGTCGG
>NZ_JAAGPG010000403.1:0-7945 GCF_017104665.1 Burkholderia sp. Se-20378
GGCGATCCGCGTCCGAGCGGCATGGTTGCCGCCGCGATCGCCAATCCGGGCGCGGCGCGCGTGTCGGGCGCCGGCTGGCCCGACGCGAGCGGCGGTGCGAACGGCGTACCGGTGGGCGCGAGCGATTCGACCGACCTGCCGGTGATCCAGGCCGATCCGCGCACGAACTCGATTCTCGTGCGCGACGTGCCGGAACACATGACGCAGTATCCGGACCTGATCGCGCTCCTCGACGTCAAGCCACGTTTGATCGAGATCGAGGCGCGCATCATCCAGATCGACGAAGGCGCGCTCAAGCAGCTCGGCGTCGACTGGCGCGCGCACAACAGCCATGTCGATCTGCAGACGGGCACGGGGCTCACGTCGCAGAATTCGTATGCGAACGGTTCGCTGAATCCGACATTCGGTTCGATCACGGTGCCTGGCAACGATTCGGTTGGCCTGCCGGCGAGCCCGCTCGGTTTGTCGCTGACGGCCGTGCTCGGCGACGCGGGCCGCTATCTGCTCGCGCGCATCAACGCGCTCGAATCGTCGAACCAGGCGCGCACCGATGCGAGCCCGAAAGTCACGACGCTCGACAACGTCGAAGCGGTGATGGACAACAAGAAGCAGTTCTTCGTGCGCGTCGCCGGCTACACGTCGGCCGACCTGTACAGCATCTCGACGGGCGTGTCGCTGCGCGTGCTGCCGATGGTCGTCGAGGAGGGCGGGCGCACGCAGATCAAGCTCGACGTGCGGATCGTCGACGGCGAGTTGTCGCGACAAACGGTCGACAACATTCCGGTGATCGAATCGAACGAGATCAACACGCAGGCGTTCATCGAGCAGGGGCAGGCGTTGCTGATCGCCGGCTACAAGGTGGATGCGCGCTCGAGCACGCAATCGGGCATACCGGTGCTGTCGAAGCTGCCGCTCGTCGGTGCGCTGTTCCGCGCGACCGACAGACAGGACGGACATAGTGAGCGGCTCTTTCTCGTGACGCCGCGTGTGATCGAGCCTTGAACGGGCGGCGGCCGGGTGTGAGGTCGGACGGAGTTCGTGGAGGCCAACGGGTCAACGAGCGATCTGATCCAGATGGAAGCGCTGCGCGAACGCGACAGGCGATGGGTCATTCAGACGCGCCTTCGTGTGTTGCCGGTTGTTTTTTGTCTACGTTCACGAAGTGCTGAAGTGCTGGCCGACAGGGGAGTATGTCGACCCGGGGCCGGTCTGGCGTTTGCTCATCATCGTCTTCGCGCGGGACGACCTGACGAGCCTCATGAACGGGTGTCGATCGGACCTGGCGCGCTCGCGTGGCGCGGCACGCATCAACCACCAACGCCAGACGGCGGCGCCTGCCATTGCCGCACATGATCGATCAACGCCCGCAGCTTCGGCACCATGTTGCGCCGCTGCGGAAAGTAGAGAAAGAAGCCGGGGAACGGTGGCAGGAAATCCTCGAGCAGCGGCACGAGCGAGCCGTCGTCGAAATGCGCGCGCAGGCAGTCCTCGGGCGCGAACGTGATGCCGGCGCCGGCCAGCGCGAGGCGCAGCATCAGGCGCAAGTCGTTGGTCGTCAGCTGCGGCTCGACCGCGACGTCGAACGGGCGGCCGTCTTCCACGAACTCCCAGCGGTAAGGCGCCAGCTCGGGCGACAGCCGCCAGCCGATACAGCGGTGCCGGACGAGCTCGTCAGGGTGGCCGGGTGCGCCGTACTTTTCGACGTAGCCGGGCGCGGCCGCCGCGCGTTCGCGTTGCTCGCCGCCCAGCGGCACGGCAATCATGTCCTTCTCGATGACCTGTCCCAGCCGGATCCCGGCATCGAAGCCACGCTCGACGATATCGAATTCTTCGTCCGTGACGGTCACGTCGATGGTCACGTCGGGATAACGCTCGGCAAAGCTTGCCAGCAACGGGCCCGACAGGAAGGGCTCGGCAATCGACGTGGCCGTGAGCCGAAGATGGCCGCGCGGCGCGTCGGTCGTGCCCGTGGCATCGAGCGCGCTGCCGATGTCGACGAGCGGCCCCTCCAGCGACTGCACCAGCTGCGCGCCCGCGTCGGTCAATTGAACCGATCGCGTGGTGCGCACCACCAGCGCGACGCCGAGCGTGTCCTCGAGCCGCCGGATGCCCTGGCTGACCGCGGAGCGGGTGACGCCCATCCGGTCGGCCGCCGCGCGGAAGTTCCGTTCCCTGGCGACGGCGAGGAGCAGCGGCAGAAGATTCAGGTCCATATCATTGTCCAGTGACGCTAACCAACCCATCCAGTATTCACCATCTACAAGCGACAGAGAAGCGGCGATATCGTCCTGTCATCGAAACAGGGAGGTGTCATGGACAAAGTCATTCTCATCACGGGCGCATCGAGCGGAATCGGCGAGGGCATTGCACGCGCGCTGGCGGTACCGGGCGCGAAGCTCATGCTCGGTGCGCGGCGCACGGACCGGCTCGACGCCATCGCGCGCGATCTCCGCGCGGCGGGCGCCGCAGTCGAAACCTGCGCGCTCGACGTGACCGAGCGCCGATCGGCGCAAGCGTTCGCGGATGCGGCGCTGGAGACGTGGGGGCACATCGACGTCCTGGTGAACAACGCGGGCGTCATGCCGCTGTCGCCGCTCGTCGCCGGCCATCACGACGAATGGGACCGCATGGTCGACGTCAACATCAAGGGCGTCCTGTGGAGCATCGCGGCCGTGCTGCCGCACATGGATTCGCGCGGCGCCGGGCAGATCATCAACATCGCGTCGATCGGTGCGCTGTCGGTGTCGCCGACCGCCGCCGTCTACTGCGCGACGAAGTTCGCGGTGCGCGCGTTGTCGGACGGCCTGCGCCAGGAGCATCCGGCACTGCGGATCACCTGCATCAATCCCGGCGTCGTCGAAAGCGAGCTGGCCGACACGATCACGCACGGGCCGACCCAGGCGTACATGCGCGAGTACCGCGCGATTGCGCTGCAACCGGCGGATATCGGGCGCGCGGTGCGCCACGTGATCGAGTCGCCGTCGAGCGTCAGCGTGAACGAACTCACGATCCGGCCGACGGGCCAGACCAGCTGAACCGCCGTTTCCTCAAGGAGCAACCGATGAACGATCAATCGCCCGTGTGGTTCATTTCCGGTGCATCGTCGGGCCTCGGCCGGGCGCTCGCCGAAGCCGTGCTCGAACGTGGCTGGCGCGCGGTGGTGACCGCCCGCCAGCCCGAGAGCCTGTCGGATCTCGCCCGCCGGTACGACGAACGCGTGTTGCCGCTGCCGCTCGACGTCACCGACCCGGCTTCGATCGCACGCGCCGTCGAGCAGGCGCGATCGCGTTTCGGCGCAATCGACGTGCTCGTCAACAGTGCCGGCTACGGGTATCTCGCCGCGATCGAGGAAGGCGAGGACCGGCAGATCCGCGCGCAGTTCGAGGTCAACGTGTTCGGCCTCAACGCACTGACGCAGCGGATTCTTCCCGGCATGCGGCAGCAGCGCCGGGGCCACATCTTCAATCTGTCGTCGCTCGGCGGGCTCGTCGCGTTTGCCGCGACGGGCTACTACCACGCGACGAAATTCGCGGTCGAGGCCCTGTCCGAATCGCTGTCTCATGAAGTCGCGCCGCTGGGCATTCGCGTGACGATCGTCGAGCCGGGCGCGTTTCGCACCGACTGGGCGGGGCGTTCGATGGTTGAATCCGCGATCCGGATCGACGACTACGCGGAAACGGCGGGCAAGCGCCGCGCGGCGACCCGCGCGGTGTCGGGCAAGCAGCCCGGCGACCCGGCGCGCGCGGCGCTGGCGATCATCGCCGCGTACGAAGCCGACGAGCCGCCGCTGCGCCTGCTCCTCGGCGGCGCCGCGCTGAAGGTTGCGCTGGCGCGGCTCGATGCGCTGCGCGACAACTTCGACGCGTGGGCGGAAACGACGAAGCGCGCAGACTTTCCGGACCAGGGATGATTTGCCGCGGCAGGCGCGATGAGGAAACCGTTGGCAAGGCCGGGCCCGGCACGTCGATCCCCGTCGTATGCGAGATCGTGCCGCCGTGACTGGATTTACATCTGCTTGAAGAGGCCCGCACATGCACGACTGACCGGCAGAACGTCGCCGCTTCCGCGCAAATGGATGCGCTGCCGGCCCAGCAGGTCGCGCTCGATGTGATCGATCGCCGCATACGCGACGATCACGCCGCGATGCACCTGCGCGAAACGCTCGGTATCGAGCCGCTGAAGCATTTCCCGGAGGGGCGTGCGGATCACGTGCCGCTCGCTCGCGGTCACGACCTCCGTGTATTTGTCCGCTGCCTGGAAATACAGTACTTCGTCCACCGAGACGAGCCGGGTCGTGTCCCGGAGGCCCACGGTGATCCAGCGAATGGGCGCCGCATCGCGCTGCTCGGCGGCATTGGCCAGGAGCTCGGTGTCGGTGGGGGCCGGGCCACCGCGCTGCAGCTTGACGATACAGCGGAGGAGGCGATCGTCGGCCACGGGCTTCAGCAGATAGTCGATCGCCGACTGGTCGAACGCCTGCACCGCGTACTCGTCGTAGGAGGTCACGAACACGACGTGCACGTGCGGGACGAGGCTCGCGATCTTCAGCCCGTCGATGCCGGGCATCCGGATGTCGAGGAACGCGAAATCCGGGCGCTTTGCATTCAGTTCGGCGAGTGCGTCGACGCCGTTGCGCGGCATCCCGACGATCTCCAGCTCGGGCCACAGCGTCGCGAGGCGCGCGGCGAGTTCGGCGGACAGGTTGGGTTCGTCGTCGGCGATCAGGGCTGTCGGCATATCAGGCAATCGGGATCTGCAAGGTTGCGGTCACGCCCCGCATGGCGTCGGCGTTCGCGCCGACCGACACGCGGCCGCGCTCGCCATAAAGGCTGATCATCCGGGCGCGAATGTTCGCGAGTCCCACGCCGCCGTGGAGCTTCGTGCCGCCGTTGCCGAGCCCCACGCCGGTGTCGCTCACGCTCAGGACGAGCAGGCCGTCGTCGCGCGTGCCGCGAATGCGGACTTCGCCGCCGTCGACCGCCGGCTCGATGCCGTGCAGCAACGCATTCTCGACCAGGGGCTGCAGCAGGAGCGGCGACAGCGGCAGGGCCCGCAGCGCTTCCGGCACGTCGATCGCATAGCGCAGGCGCTCCTCGCCGAGCCGGATCGTCGCGATCTTCAATAGCGCCTCGACCAGTTCCAGTTCTTCCCCCAGCGTGGAGGTGGCCTTGCGCGTGCGCCCGAGGCTCGCGCGCAGATAGCGGTTCAGGCTGTCGAGCATCGTCGTGGCGCGGGCCGGATCGCGCTCGATCAGGCTCTGCACGTTCGCCAACGTATTGAACAGGAAATGCGGCTCGATCTGGGCCTGCAGCAGTGCGAGCCGCGCGGCCGTTTCGGCCTGGCGCGCCTCGGCGGCCTCGCGCCGCTGCGTCTCGAGCGACGTGCGCATGCGGGCGGCCTGCACGAACACCGAGACGAACGCGCAGGCGGCGCCGGCGACGATGAACGACGAGCCGTAGGCCAGCCAGACCTTGACGCCCGCATGCCCGATCAGGTGCGGGACGTGCCCGATCGTGGAGGCCGCGACCTCGAAACCGATGAACACGCTGGCCGGCGCGACGATCAGGATCTTCGGCACCAGCGCGAGCTTGCCGCGCACGAGGCGGTCGATGGCGACGCTGAGCAGCGTCGCGCTGAAACCGATGCCGTTCGCGACGACCAGGTACGGCAGCAGCGCCTCGTTGCGGCGCGTCGCCCAAAAGATCAGCCCGACCGCCGAATTGAAACAGAACAGCCCCAGCAGCGAGCGGCCCCGTTGTGCGGGGCCGACGTGCGGTTCGAACGACAGGAAGGCGAACGGCTTGCTTGGCATGGCAGCGAGCGGGAGCGGATTGCGGAGATGGTAGCGTAATTCGCGACGGCATTGCGATCGGCGATCGGCGCCAGGCTGCGACGCGGGTGCGGCACTTCGCACGGACGTTCGCCGGACCTGAGGGCCGTTCATCGGGCGATTTCCACCGTTCATCGCAACGCGCGGCGCGCGGTCCGGGCGGTCGCTATAGTCGCTGACATGTCCGCCGGTTGCGGCGCTCCTGAACAGGTGCTCACCATGCCCCATTTCCCTGCCTACGTTTACGTCTTGTTCTGCGTGCTCGTCTACATCGGCGTGAAGCGCTGCTTCGTGCGCGAAGTCCGGCCCGTGCGTCCGCTCCTGTTTCCGGTCGTGTTCGTCGGTCTCGGCCTGTCGAGCCTCGGCCACCTGTTTCCCCGGGCGGGCGCCGATGCCTACGCGGCGGCTCTCGCGATGCTCGTGGTCGGCACGGCGGGCGGCTGGTTCCACGCGCGCCGCTGGCGCCTGCAGTTCAGGACCGGGCCGGAAGGCATGCTCGTGCGCTTGCCGGGCGACGCGAGCCTGCTGGTCACGCTGCTCCTGACGTTCGCTGCCGAGACCTTCATTCATTACGCGATCGCGACCTCGCGACCGTGGGCGGCCACCGGCGCCTTCGCGGCCCTGTCGTTCGCGGTCTGGGGCGGGCTCGTCGGCATGCCGCTCGGACGTGCGATCAACGTGGTGACGCGCTGCATCCGTCATGCGAACGGTGCGTCGGAGGAAGGCGACGGGCCCGCGCTCGAGTCGCGCTGAGCGCGGCCGGATCGGCGGCGCGGACGGACGTCGCGCGCCGTCGCGATTCCGGCAGGCCGCAGGGTCGCACCTATCGTTCCCGCGTGAGCGCGGTCCGCGCGCCGCAACACGCTGACGTCAGTCATGCTGCCTGCCGCGCCCGACGCATTGCGCCGGGCGCGTCTTGCATGATGTGTGTCGACGGTCATGCTTCTGTCGTTTCCCTGTTCAAAAGAAGAACGTCGCGATCGCCTGCACGATCTCGCTTTGCGCCTGCGCGCCGTAGACGCTGCGCGCCGAGCCGTGGTTGCTCTGCCATTGCACGGCAAAGTCGGTGCGCGGCCAGTGATAGCGCGCTTCGAGCCACGTGAAGTAGCTGTGGTCGTCGAGGTTGTAGCGCGCCATCGCGGTCAGCCCCAGATGCTGGACGAAGACGTCGGGCATCGATGCATAGACGAACAGCGAGCGCCGCGTCATCAGCTCCTGCGCGATGCTCGCCGAGTCGCGATAGCGCCAGTATCGCGACGGGTCGCCTTGCAGCGCCCGCCATGCCGCGGCGCTCGCGCTGGCGCCGTCGTAGTCGTATTCGAGCGTCAGCGACAGTTTGTTCGCGAAGGTATGGGTGACGCCGGTCGCGAGCTTCGAGGTCCAGGACGATGCGGCCTGCGAGAAATCGGCGACCGCGCTGCCGCGGCCGATCGCGTATTCGAGGAACCCGACCGTCGCATCGTCGATCAGCGTGGTGGCGTTCACGCCCAGTTGCGGGGCGATGCCTTCGCCGCCGTACAGCAGCCACTGCGGCGAGAAGTTGCCGAACAGCCGCTGCGACCCGCTCAGCATGTAGCGGGTGCGCGCGTTCGTCGCGCCGAGATCGGGATTGAAGGTGGCCTCGTTCGGATGCGTGTCGAGCCGCGGCGACACCAGCGCGGTCATCGAGCCGCCGCTCCACAGCAGCTGCCCGCGCGCCATCACGCTGCCGAGCCGGTTTTCGCGCAGGCTCTCGGGATCGATCGACACGACCGAGCGCAGCGCGCCGGCCTTGAAGAAGTCCGTGGGATTGAAGCCTGACGCGACGCCTTCGCGCAGGTTCACGCGGCCGACGTCGACGATCGCGTTCGGGCTTGCCTGCCAGCTCACGTAAGCCTGCTTCAGCGTGTCGACCGCGTTGTACTGCGACGTGCCCGCGCGCCATCCCGCATCGAAGCGATTCGACACGATCGCCCGCCAGTTGCCGGACGTGCCGTCGTACGACAGCGTGTTCGACACGCGCGCGTTGTCGTTGAGCGTCACGGGCCCGGTCTGGCTCGCCGCCGTGTAGTTCGCGACGGCCGCCTCGAACGTGCCGCGCCAGTTGCCCGGCGTCACGGGCGCCGCCGTCGCCGT
>NZ_JAAGPG010000404.1:0-7941 GCF_017104665.1 Burkholderia sp. Se-20378
AACAGCGCGGTGACGGCCGACGGCGGCGAGATCGGCCGCGCGCAGGCGCTGCAGGCCCTGGCGGCGGGCGTCGCGCCGCATACGGATTTCAACCCCGTGCTGCTGAAGCCGACGAGCGATCGCGGCGCGCAGGTGATCATTCACGGCAAGGCGCGCATGAATCTCGATGCGCGTGCGTATCACGACTACAAGCCGGTCGCGTTCGATGCGGTGCTCGAGTCGTACGCGCGCCTGCGCGCCGGCTACGACACGGTGATCGTCGAGGGCGCGGGCAGCCCGGCGGAGATCAACCTGCGCGAAGGCGACATCGCGAACATGGGATTTGCCGAACGCGTCGACTGCCCGGTCGTGCTCGTCGCCGACATCGACCGCGGCGGCGTGTTCGCGCATCTGGTCGGCACGCTTGCGTGCCTGTCGGACAGCGAGCGCGCGCGCGTGCGCGGCTTCGTGATCAACCGCTTCCGCGGCGATTTCAAGCTGCTCGAACCGGGGCTCGACTGGCTGCGCGCGCAGACGGGCAAGCCCGTGTTCGGCGTGCTGCCGTACCTGCACGGCCTGCTGCTCGACGCCGAGGACATGCTGCCCGCACAGGCGCGCAGCGCCGCCGCACGCGGTGACGCCGGCGTGCTGCGCGTCGTCGTGCCGGCGCTGCCGCGCATCAGCAACCACACCGATTTCGATCCGCTGCGCGCGCATCCGCAGGTCGAATTCACGTACTGGAAGAGCGGTCCCGTGCCGGACGCCGACCTGCTGATCCTGCCCGGCTCGAAGAGCGTGCAGCGCGACCTTGCATGGCTGCGCGACGCGGGCTGGGACACGCTGATCCGTCGCCACCTGCGCTACGGCGGCAAGGTGATCGGCATCTGCGGCGGGATGCAGATGCTCGGCCGCACGCTCGACGATCCGCTCGGCCTCGAAGGCGCGCCCGGCAGCGTGCCGGGGCTCGGGCTGCTCGATTTCGACACGACGCTGCAGCCCGACAAGACGCTGAAGAACGTGACAGGGCATCTCGCGCTGCCGGGCGGGGCAGCCGTGCGCGGCTACGAGATCCACATGGGCGACACGCACGGGCCCGCGTTGGCGTCGCCTGCGCTGGCGCTGGCAGCCGACGCCGCGCAGGACGGCACGCGCCCGGACGGCGCGGTGTCCGACGATGGCCAGATCCTCGCGACCTACGTGCACGGGCTGTTCGACTCGCCCGACGCCTGCACGGCGCTGCTCGCGTGGGCCGGGCTCGACGGCGCGGAGCGGATCGACTATCCGGCGTTGCGCGAGGCATCGCTCGAACGGCTGGCCGACACGTTCGCCGACCATCTCGACCTCGACGCGCTGTACGCCGAGTTTCGTTGACGCGAGTCGGGCCGCGCTCGCTTTTTCCGCCGGATCGCGTACAACACAGGAGGGCGGATGTCCGCCTGGAGGAGTGCGACGATGAAGGCTCGATGGTGGTGGAGCGTGCTGCTCGCGGCGCTGCTGGGCGCGTCGGCGGTTGCGCACGCGTGCGATTCGTACGCACCGGGCGGCAGCCAGTCCGGTTCCGGCGACGCCACACAAGGCAAGAGCGGTTACTGAAGCAGGTTGCGGGGCATGATCGGTCATGCCCCTTTTTAGGTCTCAATTAATTCCACATGGGAATCAGTTAAAGCGAATTGTCGCGTTTATCGGTCGAATTGATTCGAATAGAGTGCAATCCATTCACACCACTCACGAAGGAATTCGCCATGAACCCCAATCGCCTCAACGATTTCGCCGCGACCCTGCTACGCGTCGCGCTCGGCGTGCTGTACCTCGCGCACGTCGCGCAGAAGGTGTTCGTCTTCACGCTGCCCGGCACCGCGCAGTTCTTTGCGTCGATCGGCCTGCCGGGCTGGCTCGCGTACCTGACGACGTTCGTCGAACTGGCCGGCGGCCTCGCGCTGCTCGCAGGCTTCCGCGTGCGCGTCGCCGCACTCGTGCTGCTGCCGTTCATGCTCGGCGCGACCGCCGCGCATCTGCCGAACGGCTGGAGCTTCGCGTCACCGAACGGCGGCTGGGAATATCCGGCGTTCTGGGCCGTCACGCTCGCCGTTCAGGCGCTGCTGGGCGGCGGCGCGTTCGCGCTCGGCGCACGGGAGGCCGCGATTCAGCGTGCGTAAGGGGTAAGTAAGCGCACCCGGGGCGGCGCAACCCGTTCCGGTGATACCCCGTTTGCCGATATCATCGCTCCCTGTATCCGCATTCGAGCGGCGCCTGCCATGCGGCGGGCGCCGCGCGGCTTTTTCGGGGGAATTCATGACGGTGATCGTGGTGGCGAATCCGAAGGGCGGCGTGGGGAAGAGCACGCTGTCCACCAATCTTGCCGGCTATTTCGCGGCGCAGGGTGCGTGGGTCGCGCTCGCCGACCTGGACCGGCAGCAGTCCGCGCATGCGTGGCTCGACCTGCGGCCGGCCGGATTGCCGGCGATCGAGGCATGGGCGCTCGATCCGGACGCACCGACGAAGCCGCCGCGCGGCCTCGAATATGCGGTGATCGATACGCCGGCCGGCCTGCACGGCAACCGGCTCAACGTCGCGCTGCAACTGGCCGACAAGGTGATCGTGCCGCTGCAGCCGTCGATGTTCGATATTCTGGCCACGCAGCAGTTTCTGGAGCGCCTCGCCGGCGAGAAGGCCGTGCGCAAGGGCAACGTCGAGGTCGGGATCGTCGGGATGCGGGTCGATGCGCGCACGCGCTCGTCCGACCAGCTGCACCGGTTCGTCGAAGGGCTCGGCCTGCCGGTGCTCGGCTACGTGCGCGACACGCAGAACTACGTGCAGATTGCCGCTCACGGCCTCACGCTGTGGGACGTCGCGAAGAGCCGGGTCGAGAAGGATCTCGAACAGTGGCGGCCGATCGTCGAATGGGCCGAGCGCCGGGCGCCGAAGGCAGAGAAGACGGAGAAGGCCGCCAAGGCGTCCTGATCGCGCGGCCGCCGGGCCGGCGCACGATGAAATGACGAAGGGCCGGATTCCGTCGAGTACGGAATCCGGCCCTTTGACGTCAAGCGGCGCGGCTACTCCCGCGCGCCAGGGCACGCGGGTGGCCGTTCAGGTCAGGTCCAGTTCTGCGTCGGCACGTGATCGCGGTGGCCCTTGATCTTGTTGCCGTCGTCGATGAACACGAGCTTCGGCTTCCAGCCGGCCTGCAGCTCGGCGTCGTCGACCATCGCGAATGCCGCGATGATCACGAGGTCGCCGAGCTGTGCGCGACGCGCGGCCGAGCCGTTCAGCGAGATCATTCCGCTGCCGCGCTCACCCTTGATCGCGTACGTCGAGAAGCGCTCGCCGTTGTTGATGTTCCAGATGTCGATCCGTTCGTTCTCGATGATGCCCGATGCTTCGAGCAGGTCTTCGTCGATCGCGCACGAGCCTTCGTAGTGCAGCTCGCAGTGCGTGACGGCCGCGCGGTGGATCTTCGATTTGAGCATGTGGCGCTGCATGGTGTCTCCGTGATGCGTGAGAGGCGCGGGCGGGGCGGCCCGTCAGATTTCCAGGTTGTCGATGAGGCGTGTCGCGCCGAGCTTCGCGGCCGCGACGACGACGAGCGGTTCGCCGGCTTCGAGCTGGGCCGCGTCCGGCGCGATCAGGTTCGCGCGGCGGCGGATCGAGATGTAGTCGGGCACCCAGCCGCGGCCGGCCAGATGCGTGCGGGCCATTTCTTCGAGCTTGCCGAGGTCGCGCTCGCCGCCGAGCACGCTTTCGCGGATGCGCTGCAGCGTCTTCGCGAGTTCGGGCGCTTCGCTGCGCTCGTCGGCCGACAGGTAGCGATTGCGCGACGACAGCGCGAGGCCGTCCTCGTCGCGCACGGTTTCGGCGGCGATGATGTCGACCGGCAGCGCGAGCTGCTGGCACATGCGGCGCACGATCATCAACTGCTGGTAGTCCTTCTTGCCGAACACGGCGACGCGCGGCTGCACGCAGGCCATCAGCTTCGTCACGACCGTGCACACGCCGGTGAAGAAGCCGGGCCGGAATTCCCCTTCGAGGATCCCGCCGAGATCGTCCGGCGGCAGCACGCGGTATTCCTGCGGTTCCGGGTACATGTCGCGCTCGGTCGGCGCGAACAGCACGTAGACGTTTTCCTTCTGCAGCTTCTCGATATCGTCCTGGAGCGTGCGCGGATACTTGTCGAAATCCTCGTTCGGGCCGAATTGCAGCCGGTTGACGAAGATGCTCGCCACGACCGGGTCGCCGTGCTGGCGCGCGAGGCGCATCAGCGACAGGTGCCCTTCGTGCAGGTTGCCCATCGTCGGCACGAACGCCGTGCGGTTCTGTCCGCGCAGCTGGTCGCGCAGTTCATGGATCGAGCTGATGACTTTCATGATCGGGTAGCGGGTTCCTCGCGCTGGCGCGCGTTGGCGCCGCAGCAGCGGCGTCGGGGTCGAAGCGGAGAACGCCGGCGCGCGGGCGGCGCATCGGGCGTCGGCGGATTGTAGAGGATTTGGCCGCCAAACGCATCGAAAAAAGAACGGTCGTTCACTTTTTAATCGGGCGTGCCGGCAACCACTCGCGCGGCCGTGCAGGACTGCGGTGAGGCGGCGAGTGTGCCGGGATGACTCGGGAGAACGGAAAGGGCGGGCGCGGGCGTTACGCGGGCAGGTACGCGAGACGCACGTAGATCGGCGCGAACGGCTCGGCCTGCGTGATCTCGAGGAGCGACTCGCGTGCGAGTTCGAGCATCGCGATGAAATTCACGACGACGACCGGCACGCCGCGCGACGTGTCGAACAGCTCGGCGAATTCCATGAAGCGCGCGTTCTGCAGCCGGCGCAGGATCAGGCTCATGTGCTCGCGCACCGACAGCTCCTCGCGGGAGATCTTGTGGTGCTGGACGAGCTTCGCGCGCTTGAGCACGTCGGCCCATGCGGCGCGCAGGTCGTCCGAATTCACGTCGGGGAAGCGCGGCGTGACGCTCTGCTCGATGTAGACCTCGGCGCGCAGGAAGTCGCGGCCGAGCTGCGGCAACTGGTCGAGCCGCTGCGCGGCGAGCTTCATCTGCTCGTACTCGAGCAGGCGGCGCACGAGTTCGGCGCGCGGATCCTCGGCTTCCTCGCCGGTGTCGGCCTTCTTGACTGGCAGCAGCATCCGCGACTTGATCTCGATCAGCATCGCGGCCATCAGCAGGTACTCGGCCGCGAGCTCGAGGTTCGACGTGCGGATCTGGTCGACGTAGCCCAGATATTGCGCGGTGACCTGCGCCATCGGGATGTCGAGCACGTTGAAGTTCTGCTTGCGGATCAGGTAGAGCAGCAGGTCGAGCGGGCCTTCGAAGGTCTCGAGGAAGATCTCGAGCGCATCGGGCGGGATGTAGAGATCCTGCGGCAGCTTGAAGAGCGGCTCGCCGTACAGGCGAGCGAATGCCGCGACACCGTCGACCGTGTCGGGTGTCGAATCGGCGCCCGCGGGCGCGGCGATCGCGTCGTCCTGCCGGGCGGCGCTGGCCTCGTCTGCGGCGCTCACGTCGTCAGAAGTTCTGGTAGTAGACGTACGACGTTTGCTTCACGCGCGATTCCTGCTGCTCGGCGCGCTCTTCGAGGTCGATCGGCTGCTTGTCCCACAGCAGGGAACGACCCTTGCGCTGCTCGTCCTCGAGCGTCGGCTTCTGCTGCTTGAGCTGGTTCAGGAACTGCGTGACATCGGACTGGTACGGCATGGCTGGGTTTTCCGTTTCGGGCGGCGCACGATGCGCCGGATTCACGATGGCGGGATTTTACCGCATCGCGGGAACGGCCGGCGTCAATCGCGCGTCGAATCCGCGGGCTGGCGCGCAGCCGGCACCCGGAAGCGCGCCGTCACGCATGACGCAGCGGCCACGCCCGCACGCGCAGCGGTTTACAAACATTAAGCTTTGGTGCCAGTACCCTGTGGTCAAATACAGGGTTTTCCACAAAACCGTGACAACCGAGGGCGAGGTCATATTTGGCGGGGCAGTCGAACCAGCAAGCACACACGGCACATGACGCGGGCCCGCGCGTGGAACGCAATCGCGCCGCCGCCGCGGCTCGCGCCGCGCGGGTGACCCTCGCGGGTTGCCTTGCCGCGTGCTTCGCGCTGCCGGCCCACGCGAAGTACGACGTCGACATCGACGCGCCGCGCTCGGTTCGCAAGCTGCTCAAGTCGCATCTCGATATCGCGCGCTTCGCGAAGCGCGACGACATCAGCGACGACCAGTTCGACTTCCTCGTCACCGCCACGCCGCAACAGGTGCGCGACCTGACCGCGACGGCCGGCTATTTCTCGCCGGTCGTGCGCACCGACGTGCGCACGCGCGACGGCAAGCGCGACGTGCGCATCGCGGTCGATCCGGGGAAGCAGACGATCGTGTCGAGCGTCGACCTGACGTTCAAGGGGCCCATCGACACCGAGGATCCGAAGCAGGAAGCCGCGACCCGTTTCGCGTTCTCGCTGAAGCCGGGTGACCCGTTCACGCAGTCGGACTGGGACGGTGCGAAGGGCGCGGCGCTCAAGCAGTTGCAGTCGCGCCGCTATCTCGGCGGGAAGATCGCGTCGTCGGAGGCGCGCATCGATCCGCGCACGCAGCGCGCGACGCTCGCGGTCACGTTCGACAGCGGCCCGACGTTCACGATTGGCAAGGTCGACGTCGACGGCGTGCGGCGCTATCCGGAAAAGATCGTCACGAACGTCAATCCGCTGTCGGAAGGCGAGATCTACGACGTGCAGCGCATCACGGAACTGCAGCGGCAGTTGCAGAACACGCCGTATTACGCGAGCGTCGCGATCGACGTCGGCGACGATACGGCGAAGCCCGAGCGCACGCCCGTGCACGTGAAGGTCAGCGAGTTCCCGTACAACAACATCCGCGGCGGCGTCGGCTTTGCCACCGATACCGGGCCGCACGTGCAGGGTTCCTATACGTATCTCGACACGTTCGGCGCCGCGTGGCCGCTGACCGTGTCGGGCCGGCTCGACCAGATCCAGCAATACGGGCAGGTCCAGCTGTCGATGCCGCCGGGCGAGAAGGGCTGGACCAACAGCGTGCTTGCGTCGTACACGAACACCAACGTGTCGGACACGCGCATCTACAGTGCGCGGGTCGGCGTACAGCGCACGCGCACCGGCCAGTTCATCGACTATTCGTATTCGCTGATGTACTACCAGGACCGGCTCGACCAGAACGGCGCGGGTCCGACCACGAGCCGCGCGCTCGTGCCGCAATGGGCGTGGACGCGCCGCAACGTCGACGATCCGCTGTTTCCGCGTTCGGGCAACCTGATCCACGCGGAGGCCGGCTTCGCGATCAAGGGCGTGGCGACCGACCAGAGCTTCATTCGCGGCTACGCGCGCGGCCAGCAGTACCTGCCGATCGGCAAGCGCGACCTGTTCGTGTTCCGCGCGGAGCTCGGCGGTGTGTTCACGAGCGGCAGCTCGACCGGCGTGCCGGCGTCGCTGCTGTTCCGCGCGGGCGGCTCGAACTCGGTGCGCGGCTACGGCTACCAGAGCATCGGCAACAGCGTCGACGGCTCCGTGCTGCCGACCAAGTACCTGATGACGGGCACCGCCGAATACCAGCACTGGTTCAACCGCGACTGGGGCGCCGCGACGTTCTTCGACATCGGCACCGCCACCGATGCGTGGGGCGAGCGCGTGTTCTACCCGGGTGTCGGCATCGGCGCGCGCTGGCGCAGCCCCGTCGGCCCGATCAACGTCGACGTCGCGTACGGGTTGCGCAACCATAGCGTGCGCCCGTACCTGACGCTCGGCATCGCTTTCTGACCGTACCGCTTCACCGACGACGAACCGCATGACGAAGGATCCGAACGACACGCCGCCTCACGATCCGGACTCGCCCGACAGCGCGCCCGACGCTCCCCCGCGCGCAGATAGGAAGAGCGTCGTGTAGCGACAGGGTGCGCGCACGCGTGCAGATCAGCATCGGCGGCGTCACATTGAAAAAAACCAAAA
>NZ_JAAGPG010000405.1:0-7649 GCF_017104665.1 Burkholderia sp. Se-20378
TCATCATGGCCGCCGCGCCGCAGGTGCGGATGCTGCAGCAGGTCGAAGCGGCCGCCGCCGGGCGCTCGTGGATCGAGAGCTACTTCATCCCGCGCGGCTTCACGATCGTCTACGCGGATTCGCTCGGCACCGCCGGTTCGGACGGCTGCCCGACGATCCTCACGCGCGACGAATCGGTCGCGATGGCATCGGTGATCCGCTGGCTCGGCCGCGACGCGACCGCGAAGGACGCGAACGGCAAGACGGTCGTCGCGAACTGGTCGACGGGCCACGTCGGCATGTACGGCGTGTCGTACGACGGCACGCTGCCGAAGATGGTCGCGAGCCTGCGCACGCGCGGGCTCGACGCGATCGTGCCGGTGGCCGGGCTGACGAACATGTACGGCTACTACCGCTCGGGCGGGCTCGTGCGCGCGCCGGAAGGCTATCAGGGCGAAGACGTCGACGTGTACATCAAGGCGCTGCTGACGAACGCGCATCCGGAGCGCTGCACGCACCTGATCGACGAAGCGCTGCAGCAGGAAGACCGCAAGACCGGCGACTATTCGCCGTTCTGGGCCGCGCGCGACATTCCCACCGCGTACGCGGTCGCGCCGGCGCTCGTCGCGCAGGGGCTGACCGACGACAACGTGCGGGTCGACCAGTCGACGCTGTGGCATCTCGCGATGCGGCGCCAGGGCGTGCCGACGCAGCTGTGGCTGCATCGCCTGAAGCACACCGACCCGACCCGCGTGCCGGCGATGGCCGATGCGTGGACTGCGGAAGTGAACCGCTGGTTTACGCGCTACCTGATCGGTTTCGACAACGGCGTCGAACGCGATCCGCGCGCGGTGATCGAGCAGGCGGACGGCACGCTGCTGAAGGAAGCGGACTGGGCCGCACGCCACGCCACGCCGGTCACGTATTTCGCGGGCGGCGACGGCGCGGGCACCGGCAGGCTGCTGCGGCTGCCGACCGGCGGCCCGCTCGCGCGCTTCACCGACGATGCGCGCATTCCCGCGCTCACGCTGGCGAACGCGCCGACGGGCGAGAACCGCAGCCGCTTCGAAACCGCGCCGCTCACGGCCGCGACACGCCTGTCCGGTTCAGCGACCGCACGCGTCAGGCTGACCTTCACGGCGGTGGCCAACGTGACGGCCCTGCTGGTCGATCGCGCGCCGGACGGCACGGCGACGATCGTCACGCGTGCGTGGACCGACCCGCGCAACCGGTGGTCCGAGTGGCGCTCGGAGCCCGTGCTGCCCGGGATGCCGTACGACCTGAAGCTGACGTTCATGCCGCGTGACTACAAGGTGGAAGCCGGCCATCGGCTGGGGCTCGTCGTGCTGTCCAGCGACAACGAGGCCACGCTGCGGCCGACGCCGGGCACCGGGCTGACGCTCGATCCGGCCGGTACGTCGGTGACGGTGCCGCTGGCTTCGTCCTGAGCGGGCGTGCGCCGCGCAGAACGCGCTTCAGCCGGCCGGCGTTGCTGACACGGCCGAACGCCCGGCCAGCCTTCAATCGTTGCGGATTGCGAGGCTGGCCGGGCGGCCTGTCCGATCGGTCAGCGCTGGGCGCGGGTCAGGCCCGCCGGCCGTTCGAATCACCCTGGCGACTCAAGTAATCGATCAGCCACTGTGCGGCCGGCCCGCTCGCGCGATCGGCACGCCGGATCAGCGATAGTCCGTAGCGAAACGTGCGCCGGTCGGCCAGTTGCACCGGCACGAGACGGCCGGCCTGCAGATCGTCCTCGATCAGATGCATCGGCATCGATCCCCAGCCAAGCCCGGCGAGCAGCAATCGATGTTTCGCGCCGAGGTCGGCCACCTTCCAGGTGCGGGTCGCATAAATTCCGAACGATTGCCCATCGGTGACCTTGCTGCGGTCGGTGAGCACGATCTGCGTATGCTCGCGCGCCTCCGAGAGCGGAATGGGCGCGTCGCGCAGCGCGAGTGGATGCATGGGCGCCGCAACGGTCAGCAACTCGATCGCCCCCATCGATGTCGCGTCGATCGCATCCGGCCAGTTCGGAATCGGGCCACTGATGCCGAGTGCACAGCCGCCGTCGAGCACCAGCTTCATGACGCCGCCGAGCGCTTCGATCGCCAGGTTGAGCGCGACGGTCGGGAACGCCTCGGCAAACGCCTGCATGCCTTCGACCAGCTTCGGCAACGGAAACATCACGTCGACGGCCAGCGACAGCTCGGCTTCCACGCCGCCCCGCAAACCGGCCGTCTTCGCCTGCAACTGCCCCATCAGCATGTCGAGCCGACGCGCATCGGCGAGCACGACCGCGCCTGCCGCCGTCAGTTGCGGCCGGCGCCTGCCACGCTCGAACAACGGCATGCCCAGCTGTGCTTCAAGGCTGGCGACCGCATAACTCACCACCGATTGCGCCCTGCCGAGCCGTCGCGCCGCCCCCGAAAAGCTGCCTGCCTCGACGACGGCGACGAACGCGCGAAGCTGATCCAGATTGGGGCTGCGATCCACGATCTATCCAGAAAGTTGATTTTAACGATTCATTTTAGCCAATTGTTTCGATCGAAACGATCCCCTACATTCCTGTCACGCCATGTCGATCGCGGTCCCCCGCGTCGACAGTCTCCCGTCAATGTCACAGGAACATGGAATCATGACTACCGACCGCTTACTCTCGCCGCCCCGGGCGCCTGCGCGTCCGACACTGTTCGATCCGGTCGAACTCGGGCGCATCACGCTCAGGAATCGCATCGTGATGGCGCCGATGACGCGCAGCCGTGCCGGTGCCGGCGACGCCCCCGGCCCGATGAACGCGACCTACTACGCGCAACGGGCCTCGGCCGGCCTGATCGTCACCGAGGGAGCGCAGATCTCGCCGCAAGGCAAAGGCTATCCGTTCACGCCAGGCATCTACAGCGACGCGCAAATTGCGGGCTGGAAACAGGTGACCGACGCGGTGCACCGTGAAGGCGGCCGCATTTTCGTGCAACTGGCCCATGTCGGCCGCATCGGTCACCCGGACCTGCAGCCGGACGGCGCACGACCGGTCGCGCCGTCGCCGGTCCGGCCCGACGGCGACACCTATACGCCGACCGGCCCGCAGCCGTACCCGGTACCGCGCGCGCTCGAAACCGCCGAATTGCCTGCCATCGTCGACCAATACGTGCTGGCAGCGCGTGCCGCATTGCAGGCCGGGTTCGACGGCGTGGAGATTCACGCCGGCAACGGCTATCTGATGGACCAGTTCCTGCGTAACGGCACGAACCGTCGGACCGACGATTACGGCGGCACGATCGACAACCGGCTCCGGCTGCCACTCGAGGTCGTGCGCGCAGTCAGCCTCGTTTCAGGCCCCGATCGATTAGGTATCCGTATCTCTCCGGTCACGCCGCATTTCGGCGGAATTGCGGATAGCGATCCGCAAGCGCTGTTCGAGCGATTCGCCGACCGGCTGAGCGGACTCGCAGTCTATCTCCATGTCGTCGAGGGCATCCCTCAGGTCGCACCGGACGCGGTGCCCGCATTCGACTACGACGCGCTGCGGCACGCGTTCGACGGGCATTACATCGCGAACAACGGCTACACGAAAACACGCGCGGAAACGGCGCTGTCCGACGGCCACGCAGATCTCGTGTCGTTCGGCTACCCGTTCATCGCGAACCCGGATTTCGCGGAACGCCTCCGGCACGACCGGCCGCTCGCGCATGCGGACATGTCCCTGGCCTACGGCGGTGGCGAAGCCGGCTATACCGACTACCCATCGTTCAGCGCATGAGAGCGCCGCCGAACCTGAACCTTGACCTGAACCGCTGAACACGGCGCCGGGTCGCCGATCCGCCCCCCTCGAACAAGGAGTCACCATGATTCGATCGATCAACCACGCTCTGTACCGAACCGCTGCGCAGACGCCCGCCGTCAACGCCATATTGTCCGTCCTGGTACGCATTCTCATCGCCGGCGTCTATGTCGGCGCAGGCATCAGCAAGATCTTCAACTACACCGGCACCGAGCAATACATGGCGCACATGGGTGTACCGGGTGCGCTGCTACCGCTCGTGATCTTCGTCGAGGTCGTCGGCGGCCTCGCGTTGATCGCCGGCTTCATGACGCGTGTCGCGGCGCTCGGGCTCGCGATCTTTTCTGTCATCGCCGCGGTGATCTTCCATAGCGGCGGCGACCAGACGCAGCAGACCTTCTTCATGATGAACCTGTCGATGACGGGCGGCCTGCTCGCGCTCGTGCTGAACGGCGCGGGCCGCGCGTCGCTCGATCGGGCGTCCCTGCCCGATTGATCCGGCCGACGCCGCGTCCTGCCCGACACCTCACACATCCCGAGGGCAACGCCCCCGCATCCAGCGAGACTTTCCCGTGAACACCATGAATGCCATTCAGATCGATCACTTCGGCGATCCCGCCGTACTCCACCCGGTCGCGATCCAGCGCCCGACACCGGCTCCCGACGAAGTCCTCGTGCGCGTGACGCGCATCGGACTGAATTTCGCGGAAACGCTGCAACGCGCCGGTACCTATCCGGGCCCGGCACCGACTTTGCCGGCGATATTGGGATCGGAAGCGGTCGGCACCGTCGCAGCCGTGGGCGCGAACGTGCAGGACTTCCGGGTCGGCGAGCGCGTGGCCGCGGCGTTGTTCGGCGCAACGAGCGGGACCGGCGGCTATGCCGAATATGTGACGGTACGCGCCCCGCTGATCGTCGCGATTCCCGACGCCGTTTCGGACGACGACGCCGTAGCGGTCATGCTGCAGGGGCTGGTCGCCCGCGTGCTGCTGCGCGAGACGCCCGTGGCCGCAAGATCCGTCGCCATCACCGCGGCAGCCGGGGGCGTCGGTTCGATGCTCATCCAGCTGGCGAGGCTCGACGGCGCAAGGACGATCGTCGGTCTGGCCGGTTCCACGGAAAAACTATCGACGGTGCAGGCACTCGGTGCCGATCAGGCCGTCAGCTATCGCGACGAGGCGTGGGTCGATCGACTGGGCGCCGCAACCGGCGGCACGGGCCCCGACGTCGTGTTCGATTCGATCGGTGGCACCGTGGCCCGTACGCTCGCGTCCAGCCTTGCGCCGCACGGCCGTTTCGTCAGCTATGGTGCGGCAAGCGGCCGCTTGCTCACGGTCGATGAAAGCCTGATGAACGCGTTCATCTTCGGCTGCCGCTCGCTGTCCGGATTCGCGTTGCATGCGTTCCTCGCCGATCACGTCGTGCGGGAGACGCTCGGCGAGCTGTTCGGTCTGCTGGCCACCGGTGCGCTGAAGCCGCTGATCGGGGGCAGCTATGCGTTCGATGCGATCGTCGACGCGCATGCGGCGCTCGAGTCGGGCGGGACAACCGGCAAGCTCGTGCTGCGTATCGACCGATAGCGCTTCGCATCCGCCCTCGACAGTCGCGGGACGCATCTCACGCGGACATCGATCCCGGATGCAACGGTGGGCGGCGAATCGCCGTCCAGACGCCGTTCAGACCGGCGTCAACACCGGCTGCCCTGAAAAGTGCCGCGCTGCGTTGTCGATGAACTGCTGCACCGAGCGATCGAGCGCCTCGGGCGACCAGCCGCCCATGTGCGGCGTCAACACCACACTGCCGAGATCCGTCAGCGCGCGCGGCGGCTCGGGCTCGCCTTCGTACACGTCGAGCCCCGCGCCCGCGATGCGCCCTTCCCGCAACGCCTCTGCCAAAGCAGCGGTATCGACAACGCTGCCGCGTGACACGTTGACGACGAAACCGTCGGGGCCGAGCGCATCGAGCACCGCGCGATCGATCAGGTGCCGCGTGCCCGCGCCGCCCGGTGTCGCGACGATCAGGAAATCGGCCCACTGCGCGAGTGCGTCGACGCGATCGAAATAGCGGTAGGGAACGTTCTTCTCCGACCGGTTGTGATAACCGATCTCGATGTCGAAGCCAGCCGCGCGGCGTGCGCACTTCTCGCCGATCTTGCCGAGCCCGATGATGCCGAGCTTCTTGCCCGATACGTTCGGCGGCATCGCCAGTCCCTCGCGCCACACGCCCGCACGGGTTTTCGCATCGAGCTGCACGACGTTGCGCACGGCCGCGAGCAGCAGCGCGAACGCGTGATCGGCGACGCAATCGTCGTTGGTGCCGGCGCCCGTGACCACGGTAATGCCGCGCGCCTTGGCATGCGCGACGTCGATGTTCTCGTAGCCGGCGCCGAGCGCGCTGACGAACGTGAGTTGCGGAAGACGGTCGATCTCGGCGGCGGTGAGCCCCGTGCTGCCGTTGGTCAGCACCGCGCGTATCGTGCCGCCGTGTTCGGCGATCGCGCGTTCGCGTTCTTCAGGTGTCGGGGCGTAGCGCACGTCGAACGACGCGGCGATCTCGCGATGCGCGTCGCCGCGCAATGCGATGAGAACCAGCAACTCGGGCTTCATGTCAGGAAGTGTCGGCAAGGCGGGAACGGATTTCAGTGTAACAAGCCTGCAACACGGATGCGGGTAATCCCCACACGGGCTGTGGACACGACGCCGCACGCGGTTTGCCAAAGCCGGCTCAGTCAAGTAACTTTCGGCGTACGCCCCCGTCCTGGAGAATGGCCCGTATGAAGCTCGCCCTGCCCGCCCGGATCCTGGGCCTCGCGTTCGCCGCCGCCATCGTCGCGCCCGGCGCGCATGCCGACACGCCCGTCGTGGTGTCGTCGAAGATCGACACCGAAGGCAACCTGCTCGGCAACCTCATCGCGCAGGTGCTGAAGGCGCACGGCATCGCCGTCACCGAAAAGATCGCGCTCGGCACCACGCCGATCGTGCGCAAGGCGCTCACGAGCGGCGAGATCGACATCTACCCCGAATACACCGGCAACGCCGCGTTCTTCTTCAACAAGGCCGACGATCCGCTGTGGAAGAACGCAAGCCAGGGCTACGACACCGCGAAGCAACTCGACTACGCGGCGAACCATCTCGTCTGGCTCACCCCGGCGCCCGCGAACAACACGTGGGGCGTCGCCGTGCTCGCGCCCGTCGCGCAGTCGCAGCACCTGAAGACCTTCTCCGATTTCGGCAAGTGGGTCTCGGGCGGCGGCAAGGTGAAGCTCGCGGCGTCGGCCGAATTCGTGAACAGTGCGTCCGCGCTGCCGTCGTTCGAGAAAGCGTACGGCTTCAAGCTGAAGCCCGACCAGCTCGTCGTGCTGTCCGGCGGCGACACGGCCGCGACCATCAAGGCCGCCGCGAACCAGACCGACGGCGTGAATGCCGCGATGGTCTACGGCACCGACGGCGGGATCGCGTCGAGCGGCCTCGCGGTGCTCGACGACGACAAGCACGTGCAGCCCGTCTATGCCCCCGCGCCGGTGATCCGCGAAGCCGTGCTGAAAGCACACCCGCAAATCGCCGACTACCTGAAGCCCGTGTTCGCGAGCCTCGACCTGAAGACGCTGCAGACGCTGAACGCGCGCATCCAGATCAACGGCGAGCCGGCCGCCGGCGTCGCGAAAAGCTACCTGAAGTCGAAGGGCTTCGTTAAATGACGGGTCGCGCGGCAGCGTCCGCGCGACGCATCACGGCGGACAAGGTCGGCATCCTGATCGGGGTACTGACGATCGTCGCCGTGCTCGGCCTGCCGTTCGCGGTGCTGCGGCCGAACCGCATCGCGGCCGGCACCGACCTGTCTGTGTTCGCCGCGCTGCCGGCCCTGCAGGGCGCCGTGCTCGCCGCGCTGTGGA
>NZ_JAAGPG010000406.1:0-7629 GCF_017104665.1 Burkholderia sp. Se-20378
TCGGCGGCCCGTACGTCCCGCCCGTCGCGCAACGCGCGCCGCGCACGCGCTGGGCCCATTCGTCCGAGCCGATCGATTTCGCGGCGCTCGCGGGCAAGCGCATCGGCGTGGTCGGCGCAGGCGCATCCGCGTTCGACAATGCGGGCACCGCGCTCGAAGCCGGCGCCGCGCGTGTCGACCTGTTCTTCCGCCGCATGGACATTCCGCGCATCAACAAGCTGACCGGCATCGGCAGCCCGGGCCTCGTGCATGGCTACGCCGATCTCGACGACGCGACGAAGTGGCGCTTCATGCACTACGCGCTGACATCGCAAACACCCCCGCCGCGCGACAGCGTGCTGCGCGTGTCGCGTCACGAGCATGCGCATTTTCATGCGGGCAGCCCGATCGAGACGCTCGCGGAACACGCCGGCGGACTCGACGTGACGACGCCGCGCGGACGCTACACGGTCGACTTCCTGATCTTCGCGACCGGCTTTCATTCGGACTGGACGACGCGCGCGGAATTCGCGTCGTTCGGCGCGCACGTGCGGCGCTGGAAGGACCGCTATCGACCGGAACCGGGCACGTGGATCGACGAGCTCGCCGAGTCGCCCGATCTCGGCCCCGCGTTCGCATTCCAGGAGCGCGAGCCCGGCACGTGCGCGGCCATTACGCGAATCCACTGCTTCAACCATGCGGCGAGCCTGAGCCACGGCAAGCTGTCCGGCGATATCCCGGCCATCAGCGCGGGCGCCAGGCGGCTCGCGCACGGGATTGCGAGCCGGCTGTTCGACGCCGACCGCGATCGCCACTACGACGCGCTCGTCGCGTACGCGAACGCCGAACTGCAAGGCGACGAATGGCGCGACGCCGGCGCGTGAGCGCACGCTCATCGATCACACTGACGACGAAGGGAACCCGAAACGATGACTGAATCCATCACGCCGGCCGCTGCGCCGGACACGATCGACGCCGTAGCCGGCCTGCGCGAAGGCGATGCGATCGCCGCGCTGCGCCGCGCGCGCGACAAGGTGCTGCTTCATACGCGGCTGAGCGAAGCTGCGCTGTTCGATCCCGCGCTGCCCGATCTTTCGTTACCCGAAAGACTGCACGCGGCACGATATGTCGCACGCAAGTCGAATGCGCAGGCATTGGCCGACACCTATCGCGCACGACTGATCGACGCAGGCGGCACGCTCAACGAGATCGCACGGGCTGACGCCGATGCGTTCGACGCGCTGCCCCGCCGCATCGGCGCGATCCTGGCGCATGCACGCCTGCTGACGCGCGCCCCTGTCGACGCACGCCCGTCCGATCTCGACGCGCTGAAGTCGGCCGGACTCACGACGCCCGCAATCGTCGCGCTGTCGCAGCTCGTTGCGTTCGTCACGTATCAGTTGCGCGTCGCCGTTGCCGCGCAAGCGCTTCAGGCACGTACCGCCAGGGAGGCCGCATGACGACGACCGCCCACGGCTTCACGTCGGACACGCTCGGCTGGCGTGCGTGGCTCGACACCGTGTCGCTCGATGCCGCGACGCCCGATCAGCTTGCCGTGCTCGAAGCGAGCCACCCGCAAGCGAAGACGTCCGACTATTACCTGCTGCTCGTCCATCTTCCCGAGATCCTGCGGCAACGTTCGGGCGTATTCAACGCGATCATGTACGGCCCTGGCGGCCTGTCGCGCGCGGAGCGCGAACTGGCGAGCACGGCCGTGTCGCGCGTGAACGGCTGCGTGTACTGCGCGTCCGTGCATGCACAGCGCTTCGCGCAGCTCGCGAAACGCACCGATGCGATCGAGCAGGTGTTCGACGATCCGGCGACGGCCGGCACGACGGCGCGCGAACGCGCGATCATTCGCTATGCGATCGCGCTGACGGAGCGGCCCGATACGGTCGACGCAAGCGATATCGCCGCGCTGGAAGCCGAAGGGCTGACGCATGAGGAGATTCTCGACCTGTCGCACGCGGTCGCGATCTTCGCGTGGGCGAACCGGTTGATGCTGACGCTGGGCGAGCCGGTGTTTCCGGAGCCGGCGGCCAGCGCCTGATCACGTGGCGGTACCTGCTCCTTTACAGGTGGCCGCCCCGATCGCGGTGCGACACCCGGCGCCCATGTGCTTCATCGACGACGCGGATTTCGAGTGCTCGACATTCGCGTCAGAACAGGCCCGGAATCAGCCGGTACCGCACCTTCTCCTTGTACGCGCGATAATCCGCGTCTTCCGACAACACGCGCTCCTCCAGGCTGATGCGCCCGATCTGCAGCAGCATCCAGCTGGTGATCATGAACACGTTTCGGGGACTGTAGTTGGCGAGCACGAAACCGATCTCGGACAACAGGTAGGCGGCATAGATCGGATGACGCACGAACCGGTACGCGCCGACCGAAACGACTCCGCGATTGGCGGGCAGCAGACCGAACGAGCGCCCCAGTGAAAGCTTCGCGAACAGCTGAAACGCAATCCCGCACAATTGCAGGCTTCCGCCGGCCCACTCGGGAATCAGTTGTGTACTGGCGTCCAGCTGATAGGTGAGGCAGTAGAACGAACCGCCAAGGGAAAAGCACACCGCGACGGGATGCCAGTCGCGCCGCTTCGGCAATTTCGCGAATGCCGACAATCCGACGGTCAAGACTGCGGAGACCAGCAGCAGGATCAACGTGATCCGGCCTGGATTCTGGCGCCACGGTATGTAAATCAGATAGACGAATACGCCCAGCACGGTCACCGAAGCCACGCGAGCGCCAAGTTCAATCAGATCGATCGACTCCGACTTCGACTTCGACTTCCCATCCGCAACTGCAGCATGCGGCATCAGGGCCGCTTGCGTGCATTCTCCCCGCCCCCCTGCATCCTGTATGGCCTGTTTCATCTTATCGCCCCGTCATTTATTGCGGCTTTTTTATATTGCCGTTTCAGATTAGCATGCCCGCCCCATTGAAGCAGATCAAAGTTCTGACTTTGTGACGTTGATTGGTGTAAGTCCCGAGAACACGGGCAAATGGAAAACGGGAAGGGTTGAATGTCGCAACTGCCGGACAATACACAGCGCACTCCGCTCCTCAATCAGGCGAAATAATTTCGCTTTCCGTCAATTTATTCGCTTGCATTCGGAATGAATCGTGGCCGGGTAAACACCACGTACGCGATGGCTGTGATCGCAACGGCACAACGACGCCCAGCCAGGAACTTCGCATCGGCACACCCTTTTGCACTGCCGCCGCTGCGTCGCCTGCATGCCTGCGTCACGCCTTGTGCGTCGACAGCAAGATACTCGTCTCGGTATTCGCGATCCCGTCGATCAGCCGGATCGCGCCGAGCACGCGATCGAAGTGCTCGAGCGAATCGGCATGCAGCTCGGCGACGAGATCCCAGCGCCCGTTGGTGCTGTGGATCGACGCAACGTTCGGATGCCCGCGCAGCACCTTCACCACTTCCGCGCCGCGATTGCCCTGCACGGCGATCGACATCAGCGCGCGGATCCGGTGCCGTTCCGCCGCCGGCTTGAGCCGCACCGTATAGCCGACGATCACGCCGTTCTTCTCCAGCCGCGTCAGCCGGTTCTGCACGGTCGCGCGCGCGACGCGCAATTCCTTCGCCAGCGCGACGACGGGCAGTCGCGCGTTGTCGCGCAGCAGCGCGATGAGCTGCCGGTCGACGTCGTCGAGCGTGATCATGAGCGGAGCTTCCTGTTGAACGTATACCGGCCGCCAGCGTGCCGGAGGCTGCACATTCCGACCAGTGGAACTTGGTCAAACTGCCAGATCGGGCCAGCATTTTGACAAGTCTATCGATAAATCTGCCACTTTTGCCGTCTTTTTGTTGGCTCGACTCGCCGAAATAATGATGCTATCGACCGGCCGAACACGCCGCTCCGCCGCTTTTCATCAAGCCTGAGCTCACGCCGAAGCACTCGTCAGGTCGACCAGAACGCCAGGGACACCCGTCCCGGCACTGAGAGAACTTGCAAAGCATGGGACCCGAGTAAGCGCTGAAGCGCTAACTCGGGTCGACAGGAGACAAACGCATGACCCGCTTCCTCGACGTTCCCGCCACCGCCCGACTGATCGCCAAAACTGGCGTCACGACGTTCCTCCGCGAGCTCGTCGACACGCTGCGCGCCGATTACCTGCACTGGGCCGACTTCGACAAGTCGCCGCGCGTCGCGTGCCACTCGCGCGACGGCGTGATCGAACTGATGCCCGTCGCGAACGCGTCGCTGTTCGCGTTCAAGTACGTGAACGGCCACCCCGTCAACGCCGCGCGCGGGATGCACACGGTGATGGCGTTCGGCGCGCTCGCCGAAGTCGATACCGGCTACCCGCTGCTGCTCGCCGAACTCACGCTGACCACCGCGCTGCGCACGGCCGCCACGTCGGTGCTCGCCGCGCAAGCCCTCGCACGCCCCGACGCGCGCACGATGGCGCTGATCGGCAACGGCGCGCAGAGCGAATTCCAGGCGATCGCATTCCACACGCTGCTCGGCATCGAAGAAATCCGCGTATTCGACGTCGATCCGCACGCAACCGACAAGCTCGTGCAGAACCTCGCCGCGTACCCGGCGCTGCGCGTCGTACGCGCCGCGTCGACCGCCGACGCCGTGCGCGGCGCCGACATCGTGACGACCGTCACCGCCGACAAGGCGTACGCGACGATCATCACCGCCGACATGATCGAGCCCGGCATGCACCTGAACGCCGTGGGCGGCGATTGCCCGGGCAAGACCGAACTCGAAGCGGGCGTGCTGCATGCGGGCCGCGTGTTCGTCGAATTCGAGCCGCAGTCGCGCATCGAGGGCGAGATCCAGCAGATGCCGGCCGACTTCCCTGTCACCGAGCTGTGGCGCGTGCTGCAAGGCGAGACGACCGGCCGCGAACGCGCGGACGAAGTCACGGTGTTCGACTCGGTCGGCTTCGCGCTCGAGGATTACTCGGCGCTGCGCTACCTGTATGCGCTCGCGCAGCAGCACAACGCAGGCGTCGAGATCGCGCTGATTCCGCCGGCCGTCGACCCGAAGAACCTGTTCGCGCTGATCGACGACCCGGCCGCGATCGCGCAGGGTCACGCGGCGTACGTGACCGAAGCCGTCGCCGCGTTCGCGCGCTGACCGTCATCCCCGGGCGGCCCGTGCGCCGCCCGGCCCCTTGCCTTTCGCTCCTGCCTTCCATGAATCTCGTATCGATCCAGGCGCCGGCCGCCGTCGTGATGATCCGGCCGCACCGCTTCCTGCCGAACCCGCAGACCGCGGCCGACAATGCCTTCCAGCGCACATCCGGCGGCACGGCGAACGACGCGTCGTCGGTGTCGGCCGCCGCGCGCGACGAAGTCACGGCCGCTGCGCAGACGCTCGCCGACGCGGGCGTGCGCGTGCACGTGTTCGACGATCACGGCGAGCGCGACACGCCCGACTCGGTGTTCCCGAACAACTGGTTCTCGACGCACCCGGGCGGCCATGTTGCGCTGTATCCGATGTACAGCGCGAACCGCCGCCGCGAGCGGCGCGCGGACGTGATCGAGATGCTGAAGGCCGAGTACCGCGTGCAGGACGTGATCGATTATTCGGGCCTCGAATACGACGACGTGTTCCTCGAAGGCACCGGTGCGATGGTGCTCGACCACGTCGCGCGGATCGCGTACACCGCGCGTTCACGCCGCGCCGATCCGGTCGCGCTCGAACGCTTCTGCACGAACTTCAATTTCGAGCCGATCTGCTTCGATACGGCCGATGCCGACGGGCGGCCGATCTATCACACGAACGTGATGATGAGCGTCGCGACCGAGTTCGCGATGGTCGGCCTCGAACTCATTGCCGACAGCCGACGCCGTGAAGAAATCGCGCAGCGGCTGGCCGAAACCGGGCGCACGGTGATCGCGCTCGATGCATCGCAGATCGCGAATTTCGCGGGCAATACGCTGGAATTGTCGGGCAAGGAAGGGCGGGTGCTCGCGCTGTCGCGGCGCGCGTACGACTGTCTTACGCCGGTGCAGCGGGCGACGATCGAACGTTCCGCACGGCTGCTGCCGCTTGATGTGCCGACGATCGAACTGGCCGGTGGGTCGGTGCGCTGCATGCTGACGGGGATTCATCTCGCACGGCGGTCGGCCACGCCGAGCGTGACAGCAGTGGAATCGGCCGCATCGCCACGCGAGACGACGCCACAGATCTGACCGGCAGGCTGACAACGCACATACGGCTGCCGATGCGATGCAACGGCAGCCATCCGCGTATTCGAAGGACGTTGAATCGGCGAGCGTCAGCCCGCATCGGCAACACCGCGAAATACTCTGGCATCCGAACGATGCCAGAGCACACCGCGCCACTCACCCCGCCAGCAGCTTCAACCCCGCCGGCAGCGTTTCGCCGAACACGCGCACCGTGTCGGCTTCGTCGAACGCAATTGCTTCGCGCACCATGTCGATCCACGCCGTCGACGCATTCGCGGCCGACAGGCGCTTGATCACGGCCTCGCGTGTGTCATCCGGCAGGTCGCGCGAACGGTCTCCGGTCATCCGCGCAATCTGCGCGACCGCGAACGCGGCCGGTTCGACCTGTTTCCAGTCGAGCGCAAACAGCGCATCGAGCCAGCCGTTGGCGACTTCCGCCGGCACGACGCTGTGCGCGCTGCCGTAGAACGGCCGGCGCGCGCCGATGCGCCCGAGTGCCCACGCGCACAGCGCACGGTCGGCGGGCTTCTGCAATTGCGCGATCAGCCGCGCGGCCAGTTCGACCTTGCGTTCGACGGGCAGCCGCTCGAGCGACGCGGACAGCCGTGTCATGTCGGCCGGCCCGACCTTGCCCGGATCGAACGGCAGCTTGCGCCGCTTGTCGTCGGTCGGTTCGAGGAATGCGATTGCATCGCGCACCTGCGTCTGCGCATCGTCGTCGAGGCCGCCGGCCACGCGCCGCCACAGCGTCCACCACTCCGACCACACCTGCCCGTCGGTCACGTATTGAATCCCGTCGTCGAACAGCGGCCACAGCTGCTCGATGCGCCACGCATCGAGCGGATGGCCGAAGCCCGGACGCAGGCAGTACCCGGCGAGGTTCAGCCAAGCACGTTCGTGATCGGCCGAGCGCCGGCGTCGCCGTGCGCGCGCGAGCAGTGCATCGAACAGTTCGCGCGCGAGCTCGACGTCCCACGCCTCACGCGCGCCGAGCACCTGTTCTAGCTGCGCGCGCAGCCGCCGCGTGTCTTTCGGCGTGACGCCGACGGCCTTGCTGCCGAACGAGCGCTCGATCAGTTCGATCGCCTGGTCGAGACGCGGATGCCGCGCGAGCGCAGCGTCGTCGCCCTGCGCGGGCGCGTCGCCGCGCAACTGGAATTCGAGCCGCCAGCGGCGCGCCGCATCGTCGGTCGCGATGCAGTGCATTTCGAGCGTGCCGACCTCGGTCAGCGACGCGGTGAGCTTCACCGGCGTTTCGCGCGCATCGCCGCCCGCTTTCGCGTCGACGACCGTCGCGATCGGCGGCAGCCGCACGAAATCGCCGCCATCGAGATCGACGAGATCGCCGGGCCGGTATGCCGTTTCAGCCACGGTCGACACAAGGTGGAAACGCACCGGCTGCCCGAGTTGCAGCGCGAACGTGCGATCGTCGAGCCGGATCTCGTGGCCTTCCTCCGCACCGCGCGGCAGCAGGCAGACGCCGC
>NZ_JAAGPG010000407.1:0-238 GCF_017104665.1 Burkholderia sp. Se-20378
GAAAAAAACAATCCCCCCCCCCCCCCCCCCCCCCCCCCCTCCCCCCCCTCCCCCCCCCCCACCCCCCCCACAATAGATAGCCGTACATCACTACCGATACCAAATCTCTCTACGCTAACTCCATCCTCACCTACACACCACTGCCTTTGCCACTACACTCTGTTGCATCTTACATCATGACCGCGAAGACAGTGCAGACACTCTCACACATACCTCGCCACCATTACTGCGTTTCCCA
>NZ_JAAGPG010000039.1:0-33609 GCF_017104665.1 Burkholderia sp. Se-20378
CGTCGGGTACAGCCAGCGGCCGGTTTGCGCGCACTGGGCCGAGATCGAGCTGAAGTTCACGATCGCGCCGCCGCTGCGCCGGACCATGTGCGGGTGCACGGCCTTCGCGAGCATCGCCGCCGACACGGCTGCACGCGATCAGCAGCGCCGCGTGCTCGCGGCCGTTCTCGGCCACCACCAGCCCGCGATCGCCGGCGCGCACGCCGTCGTCGCGCAGCTCGCGCGCGAGCGCATCGGACAGCGCGCCGACGTCCGCATAGCTCAGCGTGCGGTCGGCGAGATGAATGAACGGCCGCTCGGGGGCGTCGGTCAGCCAGCGATCCAGCAGTTCGTGAATACGTTCGGCCATGCTCGCATCTCCTTGCATCGATCTCGATCGTGCACAGCGTGCCACGCTCACGCGAAACGCGTCAGGTCGTCCACACCGGCGCGGGTGGTGCGGAATCGATTGACCGGGTGTTCGTCTTCCGCGTAACCGAACGAGATCGCGCAGATCATGTGCTGCGTATCGGGGATGTCGAAATAGTCGCGGACGAAATGCGCATGGCGCGCCAGCGCGCCCTGCGGCGTGGTGGCGACGCCGTGCGCATAGGCCGCGAGCAGGAACGACGACACGAAGCCGCCTGCGTCGACGAGTGCATACGGGCCCAGTTCCGCCGGCACCGTGACGATCGCCACGTGCGGCGCATCGAACAGGCGGAAGTTGCGGAATGCCTGCTCGGCGCTGCGCTCGCGGTCCTTCGGGCCGATGCCCAGCGACGCATAGAGCGCAATGCCGGCGCCGCGCCGGCGCTCAGCGTAGATGCCCTGGTAGCTCGGCGGGAACGGCAGATCCGATTCGTTCTCCGGATGATCCTGGACCCGCTGCATCAGCGCGTCGCGAAAGCGCTCGGTGCTTTCGGCGGTTTCGGTGATCACGAGTTGCCACGGTTGCACGTTGCACCACGACGCCGAGCGGCTGGCCATGGCGACGATGCTGCGGATCAGCTCGACGTCCAGCGCGTCGCGCCGGTACGCGCGACAGGTGGAGCGGCCGCTCGTCAGGCGATCCAGCGCCGCGAGTTCGGGAGTAGGGGGGGGCATGTCCGTCAGGTCTCAGATGAAGGTGCCTCGCGCACGACAGGCGTCGATTTGCGCGTCGGGCAGCCAGCCCTGCAGCGCGGCGATCGCGTTGTCGGTCGTCGGTGCCGCGGGCGCCTCGGGCCGTGCGGCCGGCGTGCGCGAAAAGCGCGGGCCCGGCGCCGGGTGCGTCACGCCGTCGAGGTCGACGAACATGCCGCGTGCCTGAGCGTGCGGATGGCTCGGCGCTTCGTCGAAGTCGAGCACGGGCGCCACGCACACGTCGAGGTGGCCGAGCCGTTGCACCCATTCGTCGCGCGTGCGCTCCCTGAATTTTTCGGCGAACACCTGCTTGGCTTGCGGCCATTGCGCGCGATCCATCTGTGCCTGCAGCAGCGGGTGGTCCTGCAGATCGAGCTGTTCGAGCAACAGCCGGTAGAACTTGCTTTCGATGGGGCCGACGCTCACGTACTTGCCGTCGGCGCAGGCGTAGACCTCGTAGAACGGCGCGCCCGTGTCGAGCAGGTTGGTGCCGCGTGCGTTGTCGAGCATGCCGGCCGCATGCAGGCCCATCGTCACCGTCATGATCGACGCGACACCGTCCACCATCGCGGCATCGACCACCTGGCCTTTGCCCGAGCCACGCGCTTCGAGGATGCCCGCGAGCAGCCCGAACGCGAGATACAGCGAGCCGCCTGCATAGTCGCCGAGCACGTTGAGCGGCGGCGTCGGCGCCTGCCCGGCGCGGCCCATCGCATGCAGCGCGCCGGTGATCGAGATGTAGTTCAGGTCGTGCCCGGCCACCTGCGACAGCGGGCCGTCCTGCCCCCAGCCGGTCACGCGGCCGTAGACGAGGCGCGGGTTGCGCGCGAGGCACGGTTCGGGCCCGAGGCCGAGGCGTTCCATCACGCCGGGGCGAAACCCTTCGATCAGCGCGTCGGCGCTGGCGATCAGGTCGAGCACCAGGTCGACGGCGGCGGGATCCTTCAGGTCGACGCGAATCGACTTGCGGTTGCGCAGTCCGAGATCGAACTGCACCGGGCGCGGCGCGCCGAGGCCGGACGGCTCCTTGCGATCGATACGGATGACGGTGGCGCCCAGATCGGCGAGGAACATCGCGGCCAGCGGCCCGGGGCCGATGCCGGCGATTTCCACCACCTTGACGCCTGCGAGCGGACCGGTGCGGGAGGGGGCGGCGGACATGGTCAGATCACTCCCTCGTCGCGCAGTTGTTGCAGGCGCTCTTCCGGCAGCTTGAGCAGCTCCCGGTAGATCTCGTCGTTGGCAGCGCCGAGTGGCTGCGCGGGCTGGTCGAACTGTACGGGTGTCCCCGACAGCTTGATCGGCAGGCCCATGCCCATCGCGTTGACGCCGTCGAGGCCCGGGTGCTCGAGCCGCACCACGGCGCCGCGTTCCTGCAGCACCGGGTCCTTGAGCACGTCGAGCGGCGAGCGCACCGGGGCGGCCGGCACGCCGCGCTTGACCTGCAGCTCGGCGATCACTTCGTCCGTGCTGTGGCGGCGCGTCCACTCCTCGATGATCGCGTTGATCTCGGTCGCATGCTTCATGCGCGGGCCGCGTGTCGCGTAGCGCGGATCGGTGGCCATCTCGGGCCGGCCCACGGCTTCCATCAGGTTCTGGAACCAGTCGGGCTGGAAGGCCACCATCGCCACATAGCCGTCGCGCGTGCCGTACACGCCGAACGGCACCAGCCGATCCTGGAAGTTGCCCGAGCGTTTCGCATATCCGTGCTTCAGGAACACGTCGAAATGCTCCTCGGCCACGAGCGACGCGAGGCAGTCGAGCATCGATACCTGCACGCACTGGCCGACGCCCGTCCGGCCGCGGTGAATCAATGCGGCGAGGATGCCGTTGACCGCATACAGCGGCGCGATCAGGTCGGCGATCGGCAGGCCCGAGCGCGTCGGCGGGCCGTCGGCGAAGCCGGTCACGTCCATGATGCCGGACAGCGCCTGCACGATGATGTCCATGCCTTTCAGGTTCTGGTACGGGCTCGGTTCGCCGAACGCCTTGATCGACGCATAGACGATCTTCGGATTGACCTGGCGCACGCTTTCGTAGTCCACGCCGAGTCGTGTCGTGACGCCTTCGCTCGCGTTCTCGATGACGACGTCGGATTCCTTGACCAGCTCCATGAACAGCGCGCGGCCCTGCTCGGATTTCAGGTCGAGCGTGATGCTCTTCTTGTTGCGTGCACGGTTGAGGATGGTCAGCGACACTTCGTCGTCGCCCTTCACGCCAAAGTGGACGCCGTCCTTGCCGACGTACGGGGGATTGTTGCGCGCAATATCGCCGCCGCCGGGGGACTCGACACGGATGACTTCGGCGCCCATTCCACCCAGCAACAGCGATCCGTAGGGGCCGGCCAACGCCACGGTCAAATCGAGGACGCGAATGCCGTCCAGAGGTCTTGCAGCTGACATGCTTGTCTCCTGAATCTTGTGTGCGGGCGGTGCCTGGCCTGCATGGCCGGCACCGCTCGCGATCCGGCGATGCCCGGTGCGGGAACCGCCGGCGGATGGCCGCGCCTAGTAGGACTTCGGCAATCCGAGCTTGCGTTCAGCGATATTCGACAGAATGAGTTGCGGGGTGACAGGGGCAATGTAGCCGATCCACGCTTCCCGCATGAACCGTTCGACGTGGTACTCCTTCGCGTAACCGAAGCCGCCGTGCGTGAGGATCGCGGTCTGGCACGCGTTCATGCAGGCCTCGGATGCCAGCAGCTTCGCGGCGTTCGCCTCGGAGCCGCAGGACAGCCCTTTGTCGTAGAGTTCGGCGGCGGCCAGCATCATGTGATTGGCCGCTTCCAGCTCGGCCCAGTTGCGTGCCAGCGGATGCTGGACGCCCTGGTTCTGGCCGATCGGGCGGCCGAACACGACACGATCCTTTGCGTATTGCGTTGCGAGCTTGAGTACGGCGCGGCCCATGCCGATCTGCTCGGCGCCGACGAACACGCGTTCGGCGTTCATCCCGTGGAAGATGTAGCTCAGCCCCTTGCCTTCCTCGCCGATCAGCTCGTCCTTCGATACCGGCAGGTCGTCGATGAAGAGTTCGTTCGTATCGACTGCGGCGCGGCCGAGCTTGTCGATCTCGCGGATGTCGACATATTTGCGGTCGAGCTTCGTGTAGAACAGGCTCAACCCTTCGCTGTGCTTCTTCACCTGCTCGATCGGCGTGGTGCGCGCGAGGATCAGCATGTGGTCGGCCACTTGCGCGGTCGAGATGAAGACCTTCTTGCCGGAGAGCAGGTAATTGCCGTCGGGCTGCTTCTTCGCGACGACCTTCAGCTTCGTGGTGTCGAGGCCGGTGTCCGGCTCGGTGACCGCGAAGCACGCCTTGTGCTCGCCGCGCGTGAACGGCGGCAGCCACGCCTTCTTCTGTGCGTCGGTGCCGAAATGCACGACCGGCTGCAGGCCGAAGATGTTCATGTGGATGGTGGACGCCGCGGCCTGGCCGCCGCATTCGGCTGCCGTACGCAGAAAGAGGGCGGCTTCGGTTACACCCAGGTTGGCGCCGCCAAATTCCTCCGGCATGCAGATGCCGAGCCAGCCACCGCTCGCGACCGCGTCGAAGAACTCGTGCGGAAATTCGTGGTGCTTGTCCTTGTTGCGCCAGTATTCGAGCGGAAACTTCGCGCAGATCTTCTGCGCAGCGTCGATGATCGCCTGCTGGTCGGCACTGAGTTGGTAGTTCATGATCGGTTCTCCCGCTGGGGCGCCATCACGCGTTGTTGGCCGGGCGCAGCATCATCAGGCCCGTACGCACCGCCGTGCACACGATCTCGTCGCGCTGGTTTTTCGCCACGTGCTTGAACGTGACGATGCCCGAATCGTTGCGGCTCTTCGACACCCGCGTTTCGAGGATTTCGGTTTCGACGCGAATCGTGTCGCCGTGAAAAGTCGGCTTCGGAAACGCGATTTCGCCGAAGCCGAGATTGCCGAGCGTCGTGCCGAGCGTGGTTTCGTACACGGTGATGCCGGCCACCAGCGCGAGCAGGAACATGCTGTTCACGAGGCGCTGGCCGTACATCGTGTTCTTGCTGTATTCGGCGTCGATGTGCAGTGGCGCGCAGTTGTAGGTCATCGCCGAAAACAGCACGTTGTCGGTTTCGGTCACGGTGCGGCGGATCGCATGCTCGATGACCATGCCGGGCTTGAATTCTTCGAAGTAAAGGCCTGCCATTTTTTCTGTCTCCTTGGGTGTCCGGGTAAGCGATCAGCGATTGAACGACTGCGCGAGTTCGATGATTTCGCGTGCCGTCTTCGCGTGGGCGATGTCGATGTGCTCGCCGTCGTAGATGCACGATGCGCGCCCTTCGGCCTGGGCCTTGTCCAGCGCGTCGATCATGCCCTGGTAGAACGCCACTTCCTCTTCGGTCGGGCTGTAGGTGCGGTTGACGATCTCGACGTTCGACGGATGCAGCACGAGTTCGCCGCTCATGCCGAGCTGGCGGTCGTTCGCGGACGACACCTTGAGCCCTTCGAGGTCATGCACCTGCTGCCACACACCGCCGATCGGCAGCTTGCCGGCGGCGCGCGCGGCCATCACGATGCGCGATTTCAGGTACTGGGTTTCGCGGCCTTCGAGCGACCACACGGTCTTCAGCGCGCGGGCCACGTCGGCATTTTTTGCGGTGGCGCCGACGATTGCCGGCACGCGTTCGTGTTGCGCGATGTCATACGCGAGCTCCAGCGAACGCGCGGTTTCCAGCAGCGGGATCACCTTGGTATGGCCGACCGGTACGCCCGCGCGGTACTCGGCTTCGGCCAGCATCGACGACACGGTGTGAATGTCTTCCGGGCCGCAGGGCTTCGATATCACGATGCCTTCGACCACCGGGTTCACGATCGCGAGGATGTCGTCGAAGTCGTACAGGTGCGCGCTGCGGTTGATGCGCACCCAGATGCGCTGCTTCTGCTCGGCCAGCCACGCGAGCTTCGACCGGACGATTTCGCGCGCCTCGACTTTCTGTGCGGGCGGCACGCTGTCCTCGAGATCGAGGATCAGCGCATCGGCTTTCGATTGAATGGACTTCTCGATCCAGGTCGGCTTGTTGCCTGGAACGAAGAGGAAGGAACGGATGGGTTTCATCTGCGTCGTCATGATGGTTTCGGCCTGTTGATGGGGTCGCCTGATTCATCGTTAGGCATCAACCTAACAACTGGTAGTTAGTTTGGCGCTCAAATCGCGAGACCGTCATTGGGGTTTATACGGAGATGCAGTGCAGAGGCAGGCAGCGCGTGGCGCGAGCCGGGGGCGGGAGGCCGGCCGCGTGCAGGTGGGCAGCTTGCGGGCCGAAGGGGAGGCGAGCGCATTGCGGCAGCGGGCGTATGCCGGCGCAGTGTGTGTCGTGACGCCGATCCGCAAGCATCACGGTATCAATGCACCAATGCATGCGGCCGGCTTGCCCAGGGGAGGCAAGCCGGCCGTCGTTCACGTTGCACGATCCGGCCGCGGTGGCGCCGTGCCGTGCGGAGGCGCGCGTTACAGCTTGCCGTTGAAGAACGGCGCGAGCACGGAAACGGCTTCATCGACGTACTGCGGCACGTCGTACAGCGACATGTGGTTCGCGCCTTCGACCACATGAAGGTGCTTGTCGGTGCTGGCCGCGCGGGCGAGCAGGTCGTCGCTCATCCATTTGCTGCCCGCGACGCTGCCGGCCACGATCTGCAGCGGTTGCGTGAGGAACGCTTCAGCCTGGTGGTACGCGTCGTACGTGATGATCTGGTTGAGGCTGCGGGCGGTCATGAAGCCGGGTGCATTCGGATGCGCGCAGCGCGGCGTATGGTAGTACTCCCATGCTTCTTCCAGTTCCTTGTTCGGCGCGTCTTCCTTGCGCATCGGCGCGAGCGGCAGCGTGGCGAGCGGCGCGCCGGATGCAGCCGGAACATCAGGTTTCGCGTGATCGGATGAAATCGATCATGCCCTGTTAGCGAGTGGGATTCCGTTGATCGAGATGGGCGCTCAACGTCGCCTGAGCGCGTACTCGCGCCTGGGAGTTGGTCCGGGCATCCAGAAGCATGATCACGGTGGTGACCGCGAAAATCACCAGGCTGAAAGTCACGACGATACCGGCCAGCCACGGTGCGGGGAGATCGGAGACGGTCGCCGTCGAGTAGGCGCCTTGTTCGAAACGGGCCGCTGCCATGCCGCAATAGTGCATCCCGCACACGGCAACGCCCATGACGATTGCCGAACCGATCTGGCGTGTTCTGCCGAATGTGCTCGGCCGGCGCAGGTCGAAGGCCAGCAACAAGGCGGCGCCACTGGCCAGGATCGCGATGATGACGGACAGCGCGACCAGCCAGGGCTGGTATCGAATGCCGGAGCAGATGCTCATTGCCTGCATGCCGAGATAGTGCATGCCGGCGACGCCCAGTCCCATGACGATTGCGCTGACAATGAGTAGCGGCCAGTGCAGACTGAAGCGGGAAAGCGGTACAAAGCCGACCGCCGATGCAGCGATCGCAATAAACAAGGAAGCGATGGTGGTGGGAATGTCGTATCCGATCGCGACAGGCAGGTGAAATGCCAGCATGGCGACGAAATGCATCGACCAGATACCGAGCCCCATGATGCAACCGCCGAAAGCGATCCAAGGCCAGATCGAACGATTTCCGACGAGATTCAGGCGATCGGAGATATTGAGTGCCGCAAACGATGCGAGGATCGAAAGCAGGCAGGAAAGTACGACGAGCGTAGGGTCGTAGGTGCCGGACATGATCGTTATTCTCGGTTATAGGCTTTTTGGTCGTTTTTGAAGGCGCCATTCCTTTGCGAGCGCGCCATCCCCTCGTGTGTCCCGCAAATATACCGAAACCCGGAATCGAATCAAGGGCGCCTCGGCCAGTTTAGGGGGGGGGGCGTCGACGTTGCGCACGCGCTCGAACCGTGCAGTGTTTTCGATCGCGGGCGGACGGTGTCGGATGTACAGTGCACGCGTGAGGGCGCACGGAGGTAGTCCGGCTGGCCGACGTCCGCGCCAACCCGATCGCGACGCCGCGATCTGCGATAATGGCGCCCGCCTTGGCGGACGGCAGCGTACGATCGCGTTGCCGCCCGCCGCGAATTCGTATCAGGAGAATCCCGTGCGCGACATCATCGACGGTTTCCTGCGCTTTCAGCGCGAGGTCTACCCGCAACGTGTCGAGCTGTTCAAGCAGCTCGCGACCACCCAAAATCCCAAGGCGCTGTTCGTGACCTGCTCGGACAGCCGCGTGGTGCCGGAACTGCTGACGCAGCGTGAGCCGGGCGAACTGTTCGTGATTCGCAACGCGGGCAACATCGTTCCGTCGTACGGACCGGAACCGGGGGGCGTGTCGGCCACGGTCGAGTATGCGGTCGCCGTGCTCGGCGTGCGGGATATCGTCATTTGCGGGCACTCGGATTGCGGCGCGATGGGCGCGATCTCACGGTGCACGTGCCTGGACCATATGCCGGCCGTTGCGAACTGGTTGCGCCACTCCGATGCCGCGAAGGCCATCAATGCCGCGCATCAGTTCGACTCCCCTCGGGCGAAGCTCGACGGCCTGGTGCGCGAGAACGTGATCGCGCAGCTCGCCAACCTGCGCACGCATCCGTCGGTCGCCCTCGCGCTCGAGCAGGGACGAATGAATCTGCACGGTTGGGTCTACGACATCGAGATGGGGCGCATCGACGCACTCGACGGGGCGACGCGCCATTTCGTCCCGTTGAGCGAGTCGCCGGCCACGGTGGCGGTCAAGTCGTACTGAGCGCCGAGACCTTGTTCCGGCCGGGCGCGTTGGCGTTGTATAGCGCTTCGTCAGCCGCTTTGATGATCGCGCCCGCTTCCATGTCCTGATCCGACGGCCAGCTCGCCGCTTTTCGACGCTCGGCCGCGAAGCGGATGACTGCGCCGAAGTCGCCGCGGGTGTGAATTGACTGGAGCCACAGCGAGTGCGGCTGCGGAACCCGGCGCGCCCGTTCGACGTCGAGTTCGCCCTCGGCTTGCAGCGCTGCAAGCAGGACGCAGCCGGTCGCATTCACCCTGCCGAGTCGGACAATCGAAAGCACCGACCCGTCGGCCCCTCACCAACGCATCGCGCCGCAAGTCGCCACGCACCAGCCGGATCACGTTGCTCCAGCGGGTTCGCAGCGCCTTGCGGCGCGTCCGGACCTCGATCGACCTGATCGTGCGGTATCAGAACCGGTGTCGAATGGCGACGCGCAGCGCCGTCTGGTGATTGGACGTCGACGGCGTCAACTGGTTGATCGATGCGACGGCGATATGGCCGGTCGAATCCCTCCCGCTGGCGCGCTGATACGTGCCGACGAAGTACACGTCGGTCCGCTTCGACAGGAAGTAGTCGGCGCCGAACGATGCCTGGTTGTAGTGCGCGCCGCTCTGGCCATCGGCGCCGCTGTTCTTCGTGTAGACATACGCGGCGCCGACGAGGAAGGCCGGCGTGATCTGATACTTCACGTTCAGCTCGGCGTTGTTGAATTTCGCCGTGCCGGCGATGCCGCCTGCCGGTACGGGGCCCGTCGTCGTATCGCCGAGGCCGCGGAACTGCGTATTCGAATAGGTCGCGCCCACGGTGAACGCACCGATCGTGTACGCGGCGCCCGTGCCGATGACCTGCAGCGTATGCGCCGACGCATAGCCCGAAATCACCGGCGATGCGCCGAAGTTCGAGCCGGGTACTTCGTTGACGGTCGCGGCGACGGTGCCGCCCGAACCGTAGAACGACGTATTCGGATTCCGCACATTCAGGTAGCCCGCGGCCAGCGCGAGCGGGCCGTTCGTGTAGCTGGCGCCGGCCGACCAGATCTGGTTGCGGCCGGTGCGCCCCGGCACGCCGCCCAGCGAGTAGAGGGCGGTTGCGGTCAAGCCGTGAAAGACGGGGCTGGTGTACTTGATCGCGTTGTTGACGCGGTTCGTGTTGTTGAAGTTGTCGTTGTCGGACGGATGAGCGGCGAGGTAGCCGCCCCATTGATCGCCTGCCTCGAACAGGCCGAGGGAGTCGACGACGGAATCGTACTGGCGCCCGAGCGTCATCGTGCCGTAAGGGCTGGACAGGCCGACATAGACTTGCCGCCCGAACCCGAGCCCACCCTGGCCGAGTTTGCCGGTATTGACGTCGAAGCCGTTTTCCATCACGGCGACCACACCATAGCCCGCGCCGAGGTCTTCCTTGATGCGCAGCCCCCAGCGGCTGCCGTTCAGCACGCCGCTCGCCATCGCGTACTGGTGGTTGCCCGACGCATTGCTGACGTAGTTGATCCCTTCGTCAAGAATGCCGTAGAGCTGCACGGTGCTTTGCGCATGCGCTGTCCCACTGACGAACCCGGCTGCTGCGCAAAGCGCAATCGTCTTTCTCATTGAACGTCTCCAAAGTTTCTTCTGAATTCATGTTGTATGGCGCCGCGATTTTTCGTCTGACATTTGATCAGTACAACAGATCAATGGCGTCGAATCGACGACCAGGTGAAACGCTCATCCTGATCCGTTCAACCGAATCCGGAACCTCATGTCATCGCAGCGTTGATTGATTAGATTCGGGGCGAATGTCGCCGGTCAACCGCTTGGGCCCAGAGATTCCGTGCATTGAAAACGACGGTGTCGCGGGCCCCGCAATCAGCGTGGAGACCCTTAAGGGTAAAGCCGCATCAGGGCAGAGCGATGGGAGAAGTGCGCAGCGCGGAGGCTGGCAGAGACATGCGCATCGGCGCATTCGCGGTTGGCCCTTTCATGGTTGTTCATGGGCCTGTCGCGCGTCAAGCAAGGCTGATTCGTGTTCCGTTCGGCAGGCAGATCGCGGCCGATTACTGGATGCGCTTGCGCTTCCGGGCAGCGCCTGCATGTTCGATGTCGTCGGCTTCGACATTGGCCTTCGCGATGCGCATCGCCTGATCGAACTGCGTGCCGGTTGCAACATGACGATGATCGACGCTGATCAACCAGCCGCGACCGCTGTGGCACCAGCGGATCCGACGATCATCCAGCAACTCGGCAAACCATCGCCACAGCGCCGCGTCTTCCGCGTTGGCGCTGTCGCGTGCCGCCTCGCGTGCAACCCGCATGTTCGATGCGCAGTTTTCCGGGCGCCGCTTCTGCGCGGTGTCCGTCCTGCAATCGGCCACGCCGGCCTTGACGTTCGCGTCTGCGAGACGTTCGATCGCGAGCGATACCTTCATTCTTCGTCTCCTTTCCATTCGACCACTCACCGTCAGCCACGCGAAAAAAACCGGGGCACTCGGGGAGAACCCACAGTGTCGGTTCGACCGTCGTGACGTCAAGACTGCCTGCCCGACGATTCCGTACTTCGAAAGGCGCGTGAAGCCAGTGGAACGCGTCGCGCGTGCCGGATCGTGATGCACCGACGCGCGCGCCGCACGCGGCCGTTCCGACGTACGGAACAACGCCCGCGCGTGGATTGACGCGTTCAGCGGCCGCGCACACGATGGGCAGCGACACCGATCGGGTTTCGCGATGTCGTCGGCTGCGTTCAAGGAGGTTCCGGACGCGGGCCAATCGATGCGTCCGGAACGATCGCCACGCCGCCCGGCGAGCCCAACATGGAAAGGGAAGCATCATGTCCGAAAGCAGTCAGCACGCGTCCGACTACGCGTCGTATTCAAGCCTGGCGTTCGACCGCCCCGCGAAAGGCGTCTTGCGCATCACGCTCAACCGGCCGGAGCGGCTCAACGCGCTCGATGCGCGCGGCCATGACGAACTCGCGCGCGTATGGCGGGAAGTCGACGAGGATCCGAGCGTCTCCGCCGTGATCCTGTGCGGCGCGGGCAAGGCATTTTCCGCCGGCGGCGACTTCGACATGGTCGAGGAAATGATCGACTCGTTCGACGCACGCGTGCGCGTGTGGCGCGAATCGAAGGACCTCGTCTACAACATCATCAACTGCTCGAAGCCGATCGTATCGGCGATCCACGGCTCGGCCGTCGGCGCCGGCCTGGTGGCGGCGCTCCTCGCGGACATCTCGGTGGCTGGCCGGACCGCGCGCCTGGTTGACGGCCACACGCGGCTCGGCGTCGCCGCCGGCGATCATGCGGCGATCATCTGGCCGCTGCTGTGCGGGATGGCGAAGGCGAAGTACCACCTGATGCTGTGCGAGCCCGTGAACGGCGAGAAGGCCGAGCAGATCGGCCTCGTCTCCGTCGCGGTGGACGACGCGGAGGTGCAGGAAACCGCGCTGTCGATCGCCGTGCGGCTCGCGAACGGCGCGCCGTCGGCGACGCGCTGGACCAAGTACGCGCTGAACAACTGGCTGCGCCAGGCCGGGCCGACGTTCGACGCGTCGCTCGCACTGGAGATGTTCGGTTTCGGCGGGGCCGAAGTGCGCGAAGGCGTGAAATCGTTCCGCGAGAAGCGCGCGCCCGAGTTTCCCGTGACTACGCCGGTGTCGCCGGATCGATCTGCATGAACGACCTCGCACAGGAGATTCCGGGCCGCGCGAGCGCTGCCGCCGCGTCCGGCGGCAGCGTGGATCTTGCCGCGATCATTCGTCCCGGCGATACGGTGATGTGGGGCCAGTCGCACGCCGAACCCGTGACGCTGATGCGCGCACTCGTCGCGCAGCGCGAGCGCCTGAAGCGGATCCGCATCTTCCTCGGGATCGGTCTCTCCGACGTGCTCGCGCCCGAGCATGCCGATGCGTTCGACTTCCTTGCCTACTGCGGCAGCGGATCGAATCGTGCGCTCGCCCGTGCCGGGGTGCTCGACATTCTTCCGGCGCACTATTCGCAACTGCCGGAACTGATCCGCGACGGCCGGCTGCGGATCGACGTCGTGATGCTGCAGGTGTCGCCGCCGGACGAACAGGGCCGCTACAGCCTCGGGCTGGCGCGCGAATATCTGGTCGAAGCGGTGAAGCATGCGCGCGCGATCGTCGCGGAAGTGCATCCCGACGTGCCGTGGACCTACGGCAGCCCGACGCTCGGCGCGGCCGACATCGACCTGCTGGTTGAATCGGATGCATCGTTTCCCGAAGCCGCGGCCACTGCGCCGGGGCCGGTCGAACTGGCGATCGGACGGCACGTCGCGTCGCTCGTCGAAGATGGCGCGACGTTGCAGACGGGCATCGGTTCGATTCCGGACGCGGTGATGGCGGCCTTGCACGACAAGCGCGATCTCGGCGTGCATACCGGCAGCATCGGGGACGGCGTCGCGGCGTTGTGCGAAGCCGGCGTCGTGACGAATGCCCGCAAGACGATCGATGCGGGGATCACCGTCGGTGGCGTGATCATCGGCTCCGAGCGGGTGCGGCGCTTCGCGCACCGCAACCCCGCGCTCGAGCTGCGCGGCACCGAGTACACGCACAATCCGCACGTGCTGCGCCGGATCGACCGCTTCGTCGCGATCAATTCGGCGGTGGAGGTCGACCTGACGGGGCAGATCAACGCCGAGGCGATCGGCGGCACGTATGTCGGCGCAGTGGGCGGCGTGGCGGACTTCCTGCGTGCGGCGCAGGCCAGCCGGGGCGGTGTGCCGGTCGTTGCGTTGCCGTCGACTGCCGGCCGGCACAGCCGCATCGTGCCGCGCGTGACGGGGCCCGTCACGATACCGCGAAGCGATGCATGCGTGATCGTCACCGAGTACGGGATCGCCGATTTGCGCGGTCTGTCGCTCGCGCAGCGCATTCCGAGGATGATTGCTGTTGCACATCCGGATCATCGCGAGCAGCTGGAGCGCTCGCTTCATGCAGGCGGGTGAGAAGGCCGCGCACGTCGTCCACGCGATCGTGCGGAAGCGGGCCGCGAATGCAGGGGTGAAACCCGCGACGAAGGCTCGGCACGGTTCAGGCTGACGCCGCACCGCCGTTGTATGAATGCGCACCGGCAGCGGGTGTACGATCGAGACTTCGATATCGGACGCCGGCGAAGCGTGGCATGGCGGGATCGGGGAGAACGTGCCCGTACGCATCGCTTCATGACGTCCGACCGCGTCATGAAGCGATGCATGCGAGGAGACATGAGTACATTCAACCGATTGCACCTGATTCGGCAGGTCGATTTGTTCACGCTGAAATTGTTCCTGTCGGCAGTCGAGGAGCAACAGATCGGCCTTGCTGCGATTCGCGAGAATATCGCGGCGTCCACGGCGACCAAGCGTATCCAGGATCTCGAGGACATCGCCGGCGTCAGGCTTCTCGAGCGCGGCCCGAAGGGGGTATTACCGAGTCCGGCGGGCGAAGTCCTCCTGCGCTATATCCGGAAGATCTTCGACGAGCTGGACGACATGCGGTCCGAAATCGCCTCCTTTACCGACGGTATGCAAGGCGAGCTGACCGTCGCGTCGGCACGGTCGATCATCGTGCCGTTCTTGGCGCGTGAAGTCGGCGAGTTCAGCCGCGAGTATCCACTGGTGGACCTCTTGATCCAGGAATTCGAGAATGCCGAGATCGTGCAGGCGGTCGTCCGCGGCGAAGCCGACATCGGTGTGTTCGCCGCGGCGCACGAGCTCGACCTGGGTGGCGTCGATATCACGCCGTACCGTGAGGACCGGTTGATCGCCGTCGTACCGAAGGGGCATCGTCTTGACGGGCGCGCGACCGTGACCTTCAAGGACCTTCTGCCGGAAAACGTCATTGCCGTGACGGCGATGGTCGGTGCGATACGCACGGCCGCACGGCGCCTCGGGGAAGAATTCAAGCCGCGCTACAACGTCCGGAGTGCAGGGGTCGCGGTCAGCCTCGTGCAAGCCGGACTGGGCGTCACCATTCAACCGGAGTGCCTGGTCAGCCATGAGCTGTTCAGCCGGGTTGCGGTCGTGGAGCTGGCCGAACCATGGGCCGTCCGACGCATTCACATCGCGACCGCGCGCGGGCGCGAACCGAATCCGATCGTGCGCGCACTAGTCAAGCAACTGCTCGACCGGCCACGCGACTGAAAGGCGGGCCGACGGCGGACACGACACTCCGCCGCATTGAGGCCACGATGTTTTCAATCACGCCTGCGGCGCGACGGATGCGCCGGTGATGCCATGCCGCCGCAATGAATCCGCGACGAAGCCCGACGCCTTCATTTCCTCGACGAACGCATTCAGCATGGCCGCGGCCGCTTCGCCGCGACTCTTCGGCACCCCCATGGCCTGCCGGATCACCATGAACCGCTCGTCGAGCAGGCGCAGGCCGGACGTTTTAGCCGCGTCGCTCTCGAGCTGCTGCTTCACGCCGGCAGCCACTTCCAGTTGCTGTTCGATGAAGGTTTGCACGACGGCTTGCGACGTCGGCGCACGCACGATCTGCGCGGCCTTCAGTTCGCGCGTGAGGAACAGGTCGTAGGCGCTGCCTTTGCCGACGGTCACGCGGTTGCCCGGCTGGTCGACGTCCGCGTTCGTGCGGATCGGCGACGCTTCGCGCACGAGATAGAACCCCTCGATCAGCACATACGGCGCCGTGAACGCGACCGTTTCGCCACGCAGCGGATCGACCGCGAAGAAGCCGAAATCGGCGCGCTCGTCGGTCAGCGCCTGCACCGATTTGCCGGCGGCGTCGAACACCACGAGCTCCAGCTCGGCCGACAGGCGTTCGGCGAACGCGCGCGCGAGGTCGATCGACACGCCGAACGGTTCGCCGGTTACCGGGTCGCGGTTCGCGAGGATCGGGTTGCCGAGGTTGATCGACGCGCGCAGCTTGCCGGTCGGCGTGAACGCGGAGAGGACGGAGGGGGCGAGAGGCATGGGAGGCTCGTTGCGGTCGTAGGGTTCGGGGCGCGTCGATGCGCGACTGATCGTCGGCATCGAGCTTATCACCTGGCTTTCGTCATGGCGGAGCGTCGAGCGGCGCAAGCTTGCCTTCGTTGCCAACCGGGAGGCGCGATTTATGTGCGTTTCCGTCATCTCGTGGCCCGAGCGTGATAGACGGGCAACGGGGCTGAGCGGCTGCGAGAGGCGATTTGATGCGGGAAAAGGGGTTTGATTGGCTTGCTTCGCGCCAGCGGCTGTGCCGGGTGGCCGTGTCGTCGCTCACCGTCGGCGCCTTCCAGTCAGGGGCAGTGGGCCTTGATTCGCCCGGCAACCGCTAGAATTGCGGTTTTAGTCCGGAATACGTCCATGTCTTTTGCCTCGCTTGGCCTGATCGATCCCTTGCTGCGTAACCTGCAGGACCTCAATTACCAGGCCCCTACGCCGGTGCAGGCCAAGGCGATTCCTGCCGTGCTCGGTGGCAAGGACGTGATGGCGGGCGCCCAGACCGGCACGGGCAAGACGGCGGGTTTTGCGCTGCCGCTGTTGCAGCGGCTGGTGCAACACGGCCCGGCGGTGTCCAGCAACCGCGCACGAGTTCTCGTGCTGGTGCCCACGCGTGAACTGGCTGAACAGGTGCTGCAAAGCTTTGTCGCTTACGGCAAGGGCCTCGATTTGCGATTTCTGGCTGCTTACGGCGGCGTGAGTATCAACCCGCAGATGATGAAGCTGCGCAAGGGCGTGGATGTGCTCGTCGCCACGCCGGGCCGTTTGCTGGATCTCAACCGCCAGAACGCGGTGCAGTTCGATCAGGTGCAAACGCTGGTGCTGGACGAAGCCGACCGCATGCTGGATCTCGGCTTTGCGCGCGAGCTCAACGCCGTCTTTGCCGCGCTGCCCGCGCAGCGCCAGACCTTGCTGTTCTCCGCCACGTTTTCCGACGATATCCGCGCGATGGCGGCGACCATTCTGCGCGGTCCGGTCAACATCAGCGTCAGCCCGCCCAATGCCACGGCCAGCAAGATCAAGCAGTGGGTGGTGACGGTGGACAAGCGGAACAAGCCCGACCTGTTCATGCACCTCGTGGCCGAGAACAAGTGGGAGCATGCGCTGGTATTCGTCAAGACGCGCAATGGCGTGGATTACCTCGCGGCGATGCTGGACGAAGCGGGCTATGCAGTCGACACCATCCACGGCGACAAGCCGCAACCGGCGCGCCTGCGTGCGCTGGAGCGCTTCAAGACGGGCGAAGTCCAGATGCTGGTAGCCACCGATGTGGCGGCGCGCGGGCTGGATATCGACGACCTGCCGCTGGTGATCAACGTGGACCTGCCGATCGTGGCGCAAGACTATGTGCACCGTATTGGCCGTACCGGCCGCGCGGGCGCCAGCGGTGTGGCGGTGTCCCTGGTGTGTGCGGACGAAGCGCCGCAACTGGCCGCGATCGAAGCGTTGATCAAGCAGACGCTTCGCCGTGAAGAGGAGCCGGGTTTCGAGGCCGAACACCGCGTGCCGGAAACCAGCGCGACGGGCGAGATCATCAAGAAACCCAAAAAGCCCAAGAAACCGAAAGTGCCGCACGCTGCGTCGGCTGCCATACCGGTGCCGGGTAAAAAGCCGCGTCCGCAGAATGGCGAAAGCAAGCGGAAGCCTGCGGCGGCGCACGCGAAACCGGCTGGTAACGGACCGGACTACACCATTGGCAGTCCGTTCAGCGTGCAGAAGCCGCGTGGTAAATCCGCCGCCAAGCCAGCGGCGGGAGCGCGCCAGCCGGCTGGCAAACCTGCTGGCAAACCTGCTGGTGGGCGAGGGAAGCGTCCGTCCTGATTCGTGGCAATGTGTCACTCCAGCCATTGAGTACGGCAGGCGGTTCGGGGGCCGTAGGCAGACTCGAGGGTGTTGCTTCGACGGGTTGAATCTGCAGTTGAAAGCGGAGGCTCGGGAAGGTCCGCGTGGACAAGAGCCCGCTGCGGATGCCAGGGCGGCGTCCAGGGTTAGCGCGGCCAAGGTAGATCGAGCGGCTGGACGGATTGCCGCGAAACCGGTTCGACTGTTTGCTGCGGCCACAACGGGCGCAGGCATCGCCGGCGACGAGCAGGATCTGGATCTGCAATCCGCCTCGACAGCCTTGCGGAAATCCCGTCCTGTTATTGGTGCGGCCTTACTGCCATTCACCGGGATGACAGATCACCCAACCCGGAAGGTAGCTATCCATGTCCGTATGACCCCAGCACCAGTTGTGCTGGTGAATGGTCTTCATCAGCTGTTCGCGTTGTGCGCACGCGCTTCCCGGCGCATATTGCCCGTCAGGCAATAATTTCGGTGCCGGGCCGTTCCGGCATTTGTCATTGGCCACTTCTTCCTGATGCATCAGTGCCTGGACGGCAGACGGAATGGTGCGGGCCAACGTGGCCTTGTATTCGATGCAGGCTGGCGCCTTGGGATCGTTGGACTTGCGGGCGCATTTGGACTGAAGCTTGTCGATGTTTCTCGATACTTCTGGTGGATACGTTTCGGCGTGTGCCGTAGCAAGACATCCAGCCATCAACAGGTAGGCGGCAAGTGATCTGATCAAAATCATTTCGCGTATGACACGATGCGTCCGGTAGCTCAGGAATCGGCGAATTATGGCATGTGCGCGTTTTCAACGACTCGACATCCTGGGCGCGCACCGAACGGTATGAGCGCAATCACACCGCTGAGACCTGCGACTGAATTGCCACATTATGTGCTCGGGCATATCGACTTTTCGGTTGAGCCTGTCACGCCGATTACCTGAATCGGTAACGATATCCCAATCGTTCTTGACAGCCACGTTACCGAACGGCAACCTTTCGGTCATGAACCACGACGCGCGAAAATTGATGATGTGCGCCATGACCGCCGGTGGCGAGTCGTGGGAATCGTGACGTTCATACATCGTACGTAGATTTCCTCAGCGGCCCCGCCACTCGTGACGGGGCCGTGTCGTTTCAATCGCTCCGTTTGCATTGGCACCAATCGGAGTGATTGCATGGACGAAAAATCATGTGTTGTTAATCTTTTGCGCGTTGTCGACGCCTTGATCTGGCAGATCACGCCCGGGAGCGCGGCATGCTGACAATACGAAAAGCGAATGGCGGCGATGTACTCGATACGTGGGAAATCCGCAAAGCTTCGGTACGGGTTGCGTGTGCTGAATATTACCCAGAAGCGTCCTTGTCAGCCTGGGTGGCCGGATCGCCGACCGACAAGTGGGCCCGCATCGTCGAACGCGACTTTTACGTAGCCGTCGATGGCGAGTTGGTCGTGGGCACCGGCATGCTTACCGTCGCAAACGGGCAAGTGGATGCCATCTTCGTCCGGCCGTCTCACATGGGGCGCGGTGTTGGACGCAACATGCTGGCGTCACTCGAAGCATTGGCTCGCGATCATGGGCTTGCCTCGATGCGTCTCGATGCCACGCTGAACGCGGCGCCGTTTTATCGCTCTTGTGGCTGGTCGGGTACATCGATTTCGACGTACCGAACGTCGAGCGGACTGGAATTGGCGTGCGTGCCGATGACCAAGTGCGTCGGCTCTGCATAGCTTGTATCCAGGGCCGACTGTAGTCATCTGCAGTCGGCAAAACACCAGGCTGATAGGCCTTGGTCGGGAATGCCGGCAGTCCGTTCAGGATCGTTTTGAGCCGGTAACGGATCACCACGGAGGTATCCGACGGCGTTCGGTTCGGCCATCATGCGCCATTCACGGCCGGCGCCCGCAATGGCGCTCAAGTGCCGGCGTGACGCTTGCGGCGATACGCTCGAAGCTTGTTCTGCGATCAGCCGTGCTTGGGTGTTTTCATTGCAGTGCTTGCAGTGCCCTGTTGCGCAGGCGTCCGCGATGAGTTGCGCACCGGAAGGCGTGAATCTCGCGATCGTGATGCCTTTTGCTCCGATCAATCATCGGCGCCAGGCGGCATGTTGCGCGGTCCGGATTCGAGGCGCCTGCCCGGGTGCGGCCCGTGCGATGATGTGCCATGACCGACATGAGAGATGGAATGATGACTACATTCGACGAGGCGACAACGGCTGCGATCGCCGCGTTTGCCCAACTGGATATCTACACGGCTTTGCAGGCGATGCGCGCCGAGGCAGACTACGACCGCGAACGAGACCAGTGGATCTCGCGCTATATCGACGAGCAAGGCGGCGGCGCGGACGATGCCGAATACGACGCCTTGCACGCGCAGGCCCAGGCAACCCCGGAATACGCGGAGTTCATCGACGCGACTCGCCAGGAAATCCTGGAATACTTCGACGTGACTGACGATCAACTGGACTGGATGGTCGTGCTGCGCGAAGACGACAGTGATGAACTTTGGGCGGAAATCAACCGACAGCGGAGTGCGCTGGGAACGGGTGAAGTGCGCGGAGATCTCTGACCATTGCTTGCCATTGGGGGGCTCGAGTCGCGCTGGATGCGTGGCCGAAGTCAGGTCAATTGCGTGGTACGCCGGGCCCTCAGTTGCTGCAACCGATCCTCTAAGAGAGGACAAGCTTTCGGATCTTCGGAACGCGTGTCTGTTGTGCTCTGACACTTGCCATCGAGGTGCAACGGCTCGACCGGCAGCATCGGGTCGGGCCTCGCCGGCCGCATCGGACAGCAGCAGTCACTCAGAACACGTTCTTCAAAACAGATATTGGCCGCCCAATAGCGAGTTGCTGCGAAGCATGCCGCGATCTTTCCTGGAAGAAGCTGCGAGCCGTCACTCCCGCGGCTTGTATAACCGATGTGAGCCGGGATAAACTCCGCCGCTACATCCAACTCTTTTTTAAAAAGGAGGTAAATATGGTTTTGCTCATGCGCCCACTGATGTTGGCACATTGGTTCAGCACATTCGCCTGCTCTTGCCTGAGTTCCATCGCGCTGCGATAACCCGGTCAGAGCAAAGCCTTCTCCTTCCGAGTCCTTTCTCGACTCCAAAGTTGTCGCCAGCGCTCCTGTTGACAGGGACGAACACGTCCCGAAAAAACGAGAGCAAGAGCATGACAACCCTGATTTCCGCACTTTCCTTGAATCTGGAAACCGGCCATGGCCCGCTATTCCAGGACCTTTCCTTTACCGTAAAACTGGGCGACCGCATCGGCCTGATCGGCCACAACGGCTGTGGCAAGAGCAGTCTGCTTGATGTATTGGCGGGCAGCCGCGAACCCAGTGTCGGTAGCGTGCAATATGCGGCAATGTGCCGGCTGCAACACGTCGAGCAGCATCTCCCGCCGAGACTTGCCGACCTGACGACGCGAGAGGCGTTGCTGGAGAGCGTCGGCGGGCAACAGGCCGAGCATTGGCGGGTAGACAGTCTGCTGGACGATTTGGAACTGGCCACTGCGGCGGACACACCCGTTTCCGACCTGAGCGGCGGTCAGCACACGCGTCTGCTGCTGGGACGTGCGGTACTTGCGCAGCCGAATCTGCTGTTGCTTGATGAACCAAGCAATCATCTGGATCTCCCGTCGTTATTGTGGCTGGAAAATTTCCTGCGCCGCTGGCAGGGCGGCTTCATCCTGGTATCGCACGACGCGCGACTTCTGGACAGCCTCAGCGACAAAAGCTGGATTCTGCGCGATCAGCGCTTGTACAGTTTCGATATGCCGTGCAGCCGGGCCCTGGTCGCGTTGGCCGAGGCCGATGCAACGGCACAGGCGCGTCATGCAGGCGAGCAAAGCGAGATAGACCGGCTGGCCGCCAGCAGCAAACGTCTGGCCATCTGGGGGCGCGAGCACGACAACGAGAAACTGTCGCGCCAAGCGAAGTCCATGCAAAGGCGTGTCGAAAAACTAAAGGAAGACCAGACCTTTGTGAGTCGTGGCAGCCCGTGGCGCCTGAAGCTACAAGGGAGACCATTGGCGGCGGACCGTCTGATGGCCTTCGAAGGGCTGCATGTACGCGCCCAGGCGGAAGAACCGATCCTGTTTGAGGTTCACGATTTGTGGTTGCGGCCAGGTGACAAGGTCGCGCTCCTGGGCAGCAATGGCACGGGCAAATCCTCGTTGCTGCGCCAGTGCTGGAGCGATCTGCAGCAGGGCGAAGCGCGCATGGGTTGGCGTTATCATCCGGCGGCGCGCATCGCCTACTACGATCAGTCATTGCATCAACTGGCCGACGACGCCACTTTGTCTGACGCGCTATATAAATTTGCGCCAGTCGGCGACAGAGAGCGACGGCAGGCTTTGATTTCCGCCGGGTTTGCATATGTCCGCCATGGTCAGACCGTCGCCACGCTCAGTGGCGGCGAGCGGGCTCGTCTGCTCTTTCTCGCGCTGTCCATGGCGAGCTACCACCTGTTGTGGCTCGACGAACCGACCAATCACCTGGATATGGAAGGTAAGGGCGAACTCGCTGCCGCGCTGGCGGCGTTCGATGGCGGTTTCATCCTGGTTTCGCACGACCGTGAATTGATCGAGCACAGTTGCAATCGCTTCTGGGCAATCCATAACGGGCGCTTGCAGGAATTGCCGGATGCTGAAAGCGCGTATCGAAATTTGTTCACATCTCGTGAGCCCGCTGCACCCGAGCAGATTCCGACCACACGGAACCATACCGGCGTTCAATCCACCAGCAGTGACGCTGAGGCGCAGTGGCAACGGTGGTGTCAGTTGGACGCATGGCTGGCGGCAGAACTCGTACGCAAACCGAAACATCAAAAGCCGCAACTACAGGAACAGTGGCGAGAAGAAATGCGGCGACTGGAACAGGCGCTTGGGCTTTAACGCGTATGTGACGGGTGCGGTTCGCAGCAGCACGGCGACGTCTGACTGGCGATATGCAGAGACTGGTGCGGTGCCTCTTGGTGCCGCTGCCGCCAATATTCTGCGATTCCGCACCTGCTTCACGTTCTGATCGAACGAATGGCCGATATCGAAAAGCTCGCGTGTCGCTTTCGGGGCGGTAACGGCCGATCCGGAAAGCCGCGCTGATGTGGGCACGCGAAGCGCACCTTCTGACCAGATAGCGGTGGCCACAACAGCAAGTTTTCGCCAACGTAAATCCGTTCATCACGCCGATCTGGCAATATGCATCGACAGACCTCAGCCAGGGCACCCCATGCACATCGCCATTCTGACCTTCCAGGGCTTCAACGAACTCGACTCGCTCATCGCGCTGGGCGTACTCAACCGAATCAAGAAGCCCGACTGGCGGGTAACGCTGTCATGCCCGGAGCATTTCGTCACGTCGATGAATGGTGTGACCGTGCAGGCGCAGTCGACGTTGGCGGATGCATGCACGGCGGATGCCGTCATCGTCGGGAGCGGTATTCGAACCCGGGATGTCGTCAACGACGCGACGCTGATGGAGCAGTTGAATCTCGATCCGGCCCGGCAACTGATTGGCGCCCAGTGTTCGGGCACGCTGGTTCTGGCAAAGCTTGGCCTTCTCGACAACGTCCCGGCGTGCACGGATCTCACAACCAAACCCTGGGTCGTCGAGGCGGGCGTCGAAGTCCTCAATCAACCGTTCTTCGCTCAAGGCAATGTCGCAACGGCAGGTGGCTGCTTTGCATCGCAGTATCTGGCCGCGTGGATCATTGCGCGCCTGGAGGGCGAGGAAGCCGCACGGAGCGCACTGCACTACGTCGCGCCGGTCGGGGAGAAGGACGAGTACGTTGCTCGGGCGCTGACGAACATCACGCCTTACCTGGCGTAGCGCCAAAAAAGATGGCGCTGCCGCCATCGCCGTGAGCCGGGTTCGGCAGTAACGTCGTGTTCCCGACCCCGGCTTCTCCGGGGCGCTCGGTTGCCACGTCGTTTGGCTGTCGTATGGAGGCGGGGGCGAGAATGTTCGATGACTCATTCAGGCAGAGCCACTCGGTGCCCCCGGTTTGCGACGGATCGGACTCCACCAGCCAGTTCGTCTTGCAAAGACGGCAGCGATACTGTCGCACCACAATTGCAGGTCGACCTAGCGGCCGCAATTTCGTTGGCTTGTGCAATTCCACCAGTCCGCGATGTGCGACAGGATCGGACATCAGGTGCATGTTCGTGCAGGCTTCGCAAGGCATATGCGTCAGCCTTTCAGGAACGCGTCGGCTCGGTGAAGCGCTTCTTCGCTCATGGTTCAAATTGTCCGCTGATTGCAACGTGATCGGCAGTGCGTCCGTCCGATGTTCACATCAAGTACGCTCGCCATTACGGTGTGCGTCGATTGTCGGTCATGACGGACCTTCTGGAAGGTCATCGAAGGGACGTCCTCCTTCGCTGCGAGGCGAATGCCGGCGATTGCATGTCCCATCCGGCGCATTCAGTTTGCAACCGGCTTACCGGAGGCATCCTTGACCTTCACTTTCCATTGCTTGCGAATTTCGGCCACCACGGAATCGGGAAGCGAGATGTAGTCGAGATCCGTGGCGGCCTGATTGCCGTTATGGAATGCCCAGTCGAAGAACTTGAGCGTTTCCGCACCTTGTGCCGGTTTTTCTTGCGTGGCGTGCAGCAGCACGAACGTCGCGCCGACGACCGGCCACGCGTCCTTGCCCGGCTCGTCCGTCAGGATCTGGTAGAACGACTTCGACCAGTTCGCACCTGCGGCAGCGGCCTTGAACGTTTCGGTCTTCGGTTCGACCACCGTGCCCGACGAGTTCTTCAGCGCGATGTAGACCATGTTGTTCTTCTTCGCATACGCCCATTCGACGTAGCCGATCGAGCCGGGCAGGCGCTGCACGAACGCTGCAACGCCGTCATTGCCCTTGCCGCCCGTGCCCGTCGGCCAGTTGACCGTCGTGCCTTCGCCGACCTTCGATTTCCAGGTGCCGTTCACCTTCGACAGGTAGTTCGTCCAGATGAAGCTCGTGCCCGAACCGTCGGCGCGGCGAACCACGGCGATGTCCGTATCCGATAGCTTGACCTTCGGGTTCAGTGCGGTGATTGCGGGGTCGTTCCACTTCGTGATCTTGCCGAGGAAGATGTCGCCGAGCACCGGGCCCGACAACGTCAGTTCGCCGGCCTTCACGCCCGGCACGTTGACGACCGGCACCACGCCGCCGACCACCGTCGGGAACTGGAACAGGCCTGCCTTCGCGAGCTCGTCATCCTTCAGCGGAGCGTCCGAACCGGCAAAATCGACGGTCTTTGCGTTGATTTGCTTCAGGCCGCCCGACGAGCCGATGCCCTGGTAGTTGACTTTGCCACCGCCCGACTTCTTGTACGCATCTGCCCACTTTGCGTAGATCGGTGCCGCAAAAGTGCTGCCTGCGCCGGTGATATCTGCAGCGTGCGCACTGAGGGCAACCAGAGCCAGGGTGCAGGGAATCAAGATCCGGATGTTCATGTAACGTCTCCTGTCTGCGATCGGCATGCCGGCCTGCAAGCTGGCATCGGTTCAGAAGTCTGACTGGTCGAGTGGGATCTGCCGGCCGTCTTTCGACAACGTATGCCGGTTGACCGCGGCAGCGATCTGCTCTCGATTGCTTTCAAACACGGTGAGCGATGGAGTGGGTGTAGCAGGCTCTGCGCTGCATTTTTCTCGTATGACGTCCGCCGGGAGCGTGATTGAAACGTACCCCAACCGGGGCCGCGGGAAGAGAGCGGCCGGCCTGGATCGTCACCGACGATCGGGTAGGTCAGACAAGTGGCGGAGTCCGTCATCGTGCGCGGTACTGGTCTCGCGTCGAAGGGTGTTAGGAGTATTGCAGTTGGTTGTGAAAACTCAAGGACGATGCAATTGCTCGATCCGTCACGTTCAATGCACGTCACTTGCGACGATAGTGGCCAACGCCCGATCGCCATCGCGTTGGGCCGTGTCTTCAGTGGAAAAGATGTCGTGACTGAATGCGATCAGTTTGAATCCGGATCCCGCGGAGCGGGGAACGGTAATGCCCCAGTGCCAACCACCATCTTGCTGGAACACGTGGAGGGCTGGGGGCGCCTGGCTCAGTGCTGGTGAAGAAGTCGTCATGGCGTGCTCTCCCGTCATGGGGCGACTGCAGGGCAACTGCATTGGACTCGCGAACCCAGTCTACGGACACTCTTGCTGCGGCGCAATATTCGAATCTCGCGAATATGCCAATGTATGAATCGCCACAATTTTGAAATACAAATATGCAACGGCGTAGATGGCTGGCATATTGATGTGACGATTGGGATTTTCCGGAGGCTTTATGGATTGCAGCTCACTTGTGTGGGCGGGGGTGCCGCATAGCAGCGATGGCGTCGTGTTTCAGATTCGAGTCGGCCGCGGGCTTCAGCGTTTTCATATTGCTCGATTGATTCTCGAGAAGGCGTGCGACCTTGAGCGACTGGCATCGGATGCGCGGCAGCTCGAATGCTTTTATGAGCACTTGGCACCGATCCTGGCAGTCGCGCAGAAGACGCGCTCAAAAGCGAAGGCTGATACGGTTTCGCTGAATGTTTCGGATTTTGTTCGAACGGGGAGCGCTCGGGGCGAGCAGCGAGCTTGGGCGGTGATGCTGTGAGCGCCGTCGGGAGGTTGAGCGGGTGGCGTTCTCGGTCTCGAAACGGACGGGCGTAGAGCTTGGCGTAACTTCACGTATTGCGTCTGGTCACGTGCGACGCAGGTACTGCTGCATTGTTGGTGGAATGTTTTTGCGGGGCTTTCGCGTAGCCTCGCGATTGAGCGTCGCGATGAAGGGGCATCGCTCAATGACCGCATACCCTTGAGCGAAAAGCGCTGGCCGGTGAACTGGCCAGCAAAATGGTTCTGGCGATCCGAGGTTGAGTGTGCCAGAACCGTAGGCACTGAACGGCATGCGCGTGCAGCCAGACGGTCATGTCAAACGATCGGTTCCGAAAATCGGGGCCTTTCCGTCTCGAGCTTGCGCAATAATCTGTGATCGCAGTTTAGGCTGGGCTAGCGGATGCGACCAAAAGAGCACTCACGCTCGGAAACTTGAAGGCATCGAAGGGCTTCTTCGGTACTTTCCATGTTGCGATCATCGCGTCGGTCGGCAGATAGTCAGGATCGGCCGACGCGACCCCGGCCCATACGCCTCGAGACATCTGCCTGCCATGGAGATAAAAATCCAGCTCCCGGCCAGCGCGATCGCAAATACACCGGATTCTCTCCACCGATTGGCCCAATCCTCTGATCCGTGCGACCCGGTTGCGATCCAGCTCGAACAGGGCACACATCACCCCGTCACGATCACCCATGCCAATCATGTTGCTGTCATCAAGCAACGCCCAGGTCGGATGCGGCGTACCTAAGCGCAGCATAAAAAAATCTGCAGATTCTGAACCAACCATACTCTTTCCCCTGCAAAAGATACGTCGCTCTACTCGCTGAAGATGAATGGGAGCGAACGTTCATCCAATCCTGTTCTCCTCGCCGTACCTGGATGCGCGAGTGGATGGGCTTCGGCGCCTTGCAATGGGCGGGCGCAACACATTGAAGCGCCCTGCGCCCGTCGTTTCCGAAGCACCTACACGCTCGCCTGACGAGTCACGGTTTCTGCGGCGATACTGTCCTCCGAACCGGAAAGCTTCACCGCAACAGCAGCTGCCGCGGTGCTCCCGTAGACGTTGAGGGCGGTTCTCCCCATGTCGAAAAAGGCGTCAACACCCAACAGCAGCAGCACCGCATCGGCCGGCAACCCGATCGACGTCAGAACGATGGTGATGGCTACGATTGCCCCGGAGGGCACATTGGCTGCTCCGTCGATGGTGATGATCGTCAAAATCAAAATCGTAATCGCCAGCGGCCAGGACCAGGCAAGATGATAGGCGTCGGCCAGATAGCCGACCGCGAGGGCCGTGTAGAGGACCGCGCCGTCGCGATTGAAAATATAGGCCAGAGGCAAGATCGTGGACGCCACGCCGTGGGGAACGCCGAATTCAACCAGCTTCTTCAGGTGCAGCGGGTAGGTAATTTCGGACGAACGCGTCGTGAAACCAAGGATCAGCGGTTCCTTCACCTTCCTGAGAACGGCGAGAGGCGACTGACCGGCGACGCGAATGACGATGGTGAGGACAACCGCCAGAACCGCCATGCCGAGATAGGCCACGCCCAGCAGCTCGATAAGCGAATGCACGCCGGCAAAGCCCTTGGCTGACAACAACTGCGCGATCGCGGCGAAGATCGCGAGCGGCGACCATGCGATCACCCACTGGGTCATCTTGAAGAGTCCCGACAGCAGCGCCTCGAAAACGGCAATCGCGGGCTCGGTACGCTCCGGGGCAGCCGACAATGCTGCACCGAAAATCACGCCGAAAACGAGTACCGGGAGAGAATTCCCTGCAGAGAGCGCAGCGACGATGTTGGCGGGGATCAGATCAACAAGAAATTTCGTCCAGTCGATGCTGGACGCGAGTGCCGTGGGCAGCGATCCAGTGTGAGTGACGCTCGCCCCGAGACCCGGTCGAAATGCGAAGTTGAGCAGCAGGCCGAGCGATGCGGCCAGGCCAGTCATCAAAACGAAGAAGGCGATACTGGACAGTGCGACTTTTCCAAGCCGCTCGCGAAGCCGGCCCGCACGAAAGACGCCGACCGTGACCGACAGGAAGATCAACGGCATGACGACCATCTTGATCGCGTGGCCGAACATCGTGCTCAGAAAGCCCAGCTTCGGGGCAAAGCCAGGTGCAAACACGCCGCAAGCGACGCCCAGGACAAGCCCGCCAAGCATTTGTATCGGGAGGGAAAGTCCCTTATTTTTCGTGTTCATGCCGCGCCTTTAGTAGTTTTATCCGTGCGGGCGTACCGTCAACGATGTGATTCCACATATGCTGACGCGCAAGCTCGCCGTCGTTCGCTTCGATAGCGTGATAGATGCGCAAGTGCTCGATCGTGCCGCGCCGAACCGTTTCAGCGTCGCTACGCGGGAGTTCATTCAGCGCCAGGGTTTGGGCCCGCAATAGACCATACGCCGATGAGATTCGCCCGTTCCGTGCGGCGGCGAACAATGCTTGATGAAATACCCAACCGATACGTTGCTCGAGCATGATGTCCGCGACGTCCTGGTCAATCAGCTCGCGCATTTTCCCTGCCGCCTCGCGAAGGTCTGCCGTGACGCCCGACCTGGCTGCAAGAAACGCAGCGGTACTTTCGAGGGCCAGCCGCATTTCAAAAATTTCGCGGAGATCGCTCGTCGTCGGCGATGCGACATAGGTGCCACTCTTCTCGATCACGACGACCAGCCCTTCGGACTCGAGCAAATGCAATGCGCTGCGCACGGGCATTTGACCGAAGCCGAGCTCGTCCGACAGTCCTCGATGGGATACTTTCTGCCCGGGCGCAAGGCGGCCGTCAAAGATCCTTGATCGGATCTCGTCGTAGGCGAGCTCTGCATCTGTCGAGACTTTCGACGTCATCTGTGATCGCAGTTAGCGTATGATTGGAAAAGAAATGGCTGATAGGAAATTACCCTTACTGGTAACGCCCGGCAACTGCTAATTTTGCGAGTGGGTATGCTGAAAGAGAACCGGAAGAATATCTGCGTCACGAAGAGAGCTGATAATTAGATGACTTCACAAGATGTGCGCTTTACCATCTGCGCCGTTCGTGCGGAAGAAACCTATCCCCTCAGGGCCGCAATCTTGCTGGCCGGAGATGAGGAGGGGAGCGCGCTACACGGAGACCTCGCCCCAACGACGACGCACTTCGCCGTTCGTGATAATGACAGCATTGTTGCCGTGGCGTCGGTGTGTAAAGAAGGACAATCCGGTGTTTTGAACGCTGAAGCCTGGCGCCTTCGCGGCATGGCCGTCCATCCATCGGTGCGTGGTCTGGGATTCGGGCGTCTTCTGGTCAATCTATCCATTCGCCATGTCCGCGAACAGCGTGGAATGTTGCTCTGGTGCACGGCGCGCGAATCGGCCTACCCGTTCTACGAAATGCTCGGCTTTAATCGCGATCCGAAACCGATTTCAATGCCGGGGCGCGATGACATGAAATTCTTTTTAATGCAGCGTCAGATCGAATGCTGATTTTCGTTGGTTACTGACGTCAGACGACCAGACGCTGTCTGGGTGGTCTAGTCCAGCCTTCTATGTCAAGCCGTATTCGGTTGCGTCTGATGTCCATGGATTTCCGCGATCAACCGAAAAAAGCAATGATCGAAGGTGACCTGGCCTGCCTGGATGGGGCTGCCGATGGCCATTTTCAGTCACTCGGCATGGCCGTGTCGTTCGTTGATAATCGGCTTTTCCAAAGTGGGTCGCGCTTGTTAGAAGGACGAGTACGCCAATTCTGCAAGAAGCCTTCGCCACGTCCTGTATCGGCGACCTGATGTCGTCTCGCGGGCGGCGGCGCCTCGATGACCGTGCAGCAACAGGAGAACCCGATGATCAAAGTCAGTGTCATGTACCCGTACGCCGCAGGCGCGCGATTCGATCATGCCTACTACCGTGAAAAGCACATGCCAATGGTGAAACAGCGGCTCGGCGCTGCATGTCTGTACTACACGGTGGACAAGGGCATCGCAGGCGGTGCGCCGGGCGCCGATCCTGTTTACGTGGCCAAGTGCGACTTCGTCTGCACCTCTGTCGAAGCGTTCCAGGCAGCCCGCGACCCGCACGCGCAGGAGATCATGGCCGACATCGCCAATTACACGGATATACAACCCGTGCTTCAAATCAGCGAGGTGGTCGTGGAGCGTTCGGAGGTCTGACCACGGTTCGGATATCGCCAGGCAGCGCATCCGCATATGGCCTGCCCCAGCAACAAGGCGGTGCTGATGCAAGCGCTCAGGCGTTGTAACGAAGGCTGGCGTCTCTCGAGGCCGCCAGTCTGCCCCTTCCACCCGCGCCTGCAAGCAAGAAATTGACCGATCGCAGTAGGATAGGGCTCTGCTACGGGCAGATCACGCGCGTCGATAACATGCCTTCGCCGACGACGTGCAGGGTTTTCCAACGAACGCGATACGCCGCGATTCCAGCGGTTCGCCAATCAATTCAATCAATTGAAGGATGCAGACATGAGCACGATTTACGATATTCCTGTCAACGCGATCGACGGTGCGCAAACGACCCTGCGGTCCTACGAAGGCAAAGTGCTGCTGGTGGTGAACGTGGCGTCCAAATGCGGGCTGACGCCGCAATACGAAGGTCTTGAAGCGCTCTACGAAGGCAAGCGCACCGAAGGCCTCGAAGTGCTGGCGTTCCCCGCCAACAACTTCAAAGGCCAGGAGCCGGGCACCGATGCGGAAATCCAGTCGTTCTGCACCGGCACCTTCGGCGTGAAGTTTCCGTTGTTCTCGAAAATCTCCGTGATCGGCGACGACCAGCATCCGCTCTATCGCTCGCTCACCCAGGCGCAGCCGCAGGCGACCGGTGACGGCCCGTTCCGTACGCGCCTCGAAGGCTACGGTATTCAACCGAATCCGGCGCCCGAGGTGCTGTGGAACTTCGAGAAGTTTCTCGTGAGCCGCACGGGCGAAGTCGTCGCGCGTTTCTCGCCCGATACGACCGCGGACGACCCGAAGCTGGTCGCCGCCATCGATGCGGAGCTTGCCAAGGCCGCGTAAGTCGCCACACGCCAGCCGATCAGTCTGGCGTGTGTGCATCGAACTGCTTCATGCCGTCGTGGCATTGCCTGTCGGATGCTCGAGCACCGCGACATAGTCGTATCGATCGCCGCGATACAGCGAGCGTGTCAGTTCGAGCGGCGAGCCTTCGCTCGAAAACGAGCGGCGCTCGATGGAAAGCACGGGATCGCCCGTGCCAATGCCGAGCAACTCGGCATCGCGGGCCGAAGCCAGCTCGGCGCGCAGGCGCTGGATCGCTCGGCCGGGCTGGACGTTGGCATCCTGCAGCGCGCGATAGAGCGACTCGCCGAAATCGACGTTGTAGTCGAGCAGTGCGGCCGGCAGCGTCGCGCGCTCGATGGCCATCGGCACTGCGTCCGCCGTTCTGACGCGTTCGAGGCGCAACACCTGCGCGTCCGGCGCGAGGCCGAGCGCGAGCAACTCGTCGGGCGTCGGGCGGTCGAGTGTTCTCCTGATCCACTGCGACCCGGGTGCGAGCCCGCGCCGCAGCATGTCGTCCGAGAAGCTGGTGATCCGCGCGAGCTGCTGCTCGACCCTGGCGGCGACGAACGTGCCCGCGCCGCGCCGGGATTCGATCAGGCCTTGCCGCGTGAGCCTGTCGATCGCGCGCCGCACGGTGTCCCGCGATACCTGGAAGTGTTCGGCGAGTTCGCGTTCCGGCGGCAGGCTTTCGCCGGTCTTCAGCCGACCCTCGACGATCGCCTCGCGCAGCAGGCGGGCGAGGCGCATCGAGATCGACGATTCGCCGTCGCCACCCGGCGCGCGGAGTTCCGCGGCCCGGGTGGCGTCGAACAAGTCGGTCAGGCCGGCCGGTCGGACACGGGGCCGGCCGCGCGGCATCGGATTTGAAGGTTTCATACGGGTCGTTGCGGTTCGTGTGGGCGTCATGCGCGCGGGGATCGCGCAAGTGTCGCGAGCGCCGGGCGGATCGAGCCGCCGGCGGCGTCGGCCAGCCGCTCCGCGCCGGCCCGGTCGACGCCCGCGCAGAGCATGAGGATCGCGATGCGGGGCCGGTCGCCGGCCTGTTCGCGCGCGCGCTCCGCCACGTCGGTGGGCACGCCGGCCGCTTGCGACACGATGCCGATCGCCCGCCGGCGAAGCTTGTGATTATGAACCTGGACGTCGACCATCAGGTTGCCGTACGTCTTGCCGAGCGCCACCATCGAAATCGTCGACAGCATGTTGCAGATCATTTTCTGCGCAGTGCCGGCCTTCAGCCGTGTGGAGCCCGTCAACACCTCGGGGCCGCAGTCGACCTCGATCGCCACGTCGGCGAGCGCGGCCGCCTCGCTGCCCACGTTGCACGCGACGGCGATGGTCCGGCACCCGGTGTCTCGCGCATGACGCAGCGCGCCGAGCACGTATGGCGTGCGTCCGCTCGCGGTAAGCCCGACGACCACGTCGCCGCGCGCGAGCCCGGCCGCATCGAGATCCTGGCGGCCAAGCGTGTCCGAATCCTCGACCGACTCCGTGATGCCCGCGAACCCGCCCGCGACGATGCCGATGATCTCGCCCGGCTGTGTGCCGAACGTGGGCTGGCATTCGAGCGCGTCGAGATAACCGATGCGGCCGCTGTTGCCGGCGCCGATGTAGATCAGCCGCCCGCCCGCGCGCAGCGCGTCGGCAATCACCGTCACGCCGGAAGCGATCGCCGGCAGCGCGTGCGCGACGCGTGCTGCGATGCCGGCGTCCTCGCGGTTCATCAGCGCCAGCGCTTCAGGGATGCCGAGCGCGTCGAGATTCGCGCTTTGCCCGTTGGGCTGCTCGGTGACAAGGTGCTCCAGATGCATGGCCGTGCGCTCTCCCGGAAGAAGTTCGTCTCATGATAATTGGTACGGACATGTTTTGAAATAGGTATGGAGGCCGTGATCGCTTCGAGAGCCGGGCGGCACGCTGCGAATCAACCGGGACGGCCCCATGTACAAGCGGATTTCATGAGATTTCCCCGAACAGGGAATATCGATATCAGAAGAACGATTTTGCGAGCTTCTTGATATTTGGTACGGTCCAATTATTGCGAACCCATACCTTTCGCATGGAACCTGTGCGAGCCGCCCTGAGCGGCGGGCAGGCGTGATTCAACGGACCGATCTGTAGGAGCAAGGCATGACTTCGGATGAGAGCGCGCGATTCGACGCGCTGGCTCGCGCAATACTCGGGGCGATCGGCGGGGCGTCGAACGTCCGCCGTCATTTTCATTGCATGACGCGGCTGCGCCTGGTGCTCGTCGATCCCGACCGGGCCGACGTTGCCGCGCTGAAGGCGTTGCCGGCGGTGCTGGGTGTCGTGCACGGCGAGCCTGTGCAGATCGTGATCGGCCCAGGGGCGGTCGCGCAGGCGTCGGCCGCCTTTGCCGCCGTGCTGGCCGAGCAGCCGGCGCAAGCCGCGGCCGTACCGGCCGATGCCG
>NZ_JAAGPG010000408.1:0-7580 GCF_017104665.1 Burkholderia sp. Se-20378
CGTCGTGGCGCCGGGCGCCGGCCCGTGCCCCGCATCGGGCACGACGGCGCTGTAATCGCCGTCGCTGAACTCGCAGCTGCGCTGCGCGCCGTAACGCGCGCGCCTTTCCGGGACGACCTACCTTCTCGACCATGACTTCCATCGACCGCCGTTCGTTTCTCCGTGCCGCCGCCGCCGGCACGGCCTTCTCGATGTTCCCGCCGGCGATCCGGCGTGCGCTCGCGATTCCGGCCAACAACCAGACCGGCACGATCAACGACGTGCAGCACGTCGTGATCTTCATGCAGGAAAACCGCTCGTTCGACCATTACTTCGGCACGATGCCCGGCGTGCGCGGCTTCGGCGATCGCCTGACGATCCCGCAGCCGGGCGGCACGCCCGTGTGGCAGCAGAACGACGGCAAGCGCCCGGTGCTGCCGTTCTACCTCGACAGCACGAAGGGCAATGCGCTGCTCGTCGGCGGCGCGCACTCGTGGACCGATTCGCACTCGGCGTGGGACAACGGCCGGATGACCGCGTGGCCCGCGTCGAAGGGCGATGCATCGATGGGCTACCTGCGGCAGTCCGACCTGCCGTTCCACTTCGCGCTCGCGAACGCGTTCACGCTGTGCGACGCGTATCACTGCTCGCTGCACGGCGGCACCAACTCGAACCGGATCTTCCTGTGGACCGGCACGAACGGCCCGACGGCATCGTCGAACGTGGCCGTCGTGAACAACGACGGCTGGGACGGCCTCGGTTCGTCGAAGACGGGCCTGACGTGGACGACCTACCCGGAGCGCCTGCAGGCGGCCGGCGTGAGCTGGAAGGTCTACCAGAACATGCCGGACAACTACACCGACAACCCGCTCGCGGGCTTCGCGACGTTCCGCAAGGTCAACGAGACCGTGCCGGGTTCGCCGAATGCGCCCTATACGCCGGCGATGGAAGCGCTGTCGCCGCTGTACAAGGGGATCGGCAACACGATGCCCGACGGCGGCTTCCTGCAGTCGCTCGCCGACGACATCGCGGCGAACCGGATGCCGCAGGTGAGCTGGATCGTGTCGCCCACTGCGTACTGCGAGCACCCGGGCGCATCGACGCCGGGGCAGGGCGCGTACTACCTGCAGCGCCTGCTCGACACGCTGACCGCGAACCCCGACGTGTGGAGCAAGACCGTGCTCATCGTGAACTACGACGAGAACGACTGCTTCTTCGATCACATGCCGCCGCCGAACGCGCCGTCGCGCAACGCGGACGGCACGTACGCGGGCAAGTCGACCGTGACCACGCAGTACGAGTACTTCACCGTGCCGAACCCGTCCGGCGATTCGTCGCCGCTCGCGCCGGACGGCCGCCCGTACGGGCCGGGCCCGCGCGTGCCGATGTTCGTCGTGTCGCCGTGGAGCACGGGCGGCTGGGTCAACTCCGAGGTGTTCGACCATACGTCGGTGCTGCGCTTCATCGAGCAGCGCTTCGGCGTGCAGGAGCCGAACATCAGCCCGTGGCGCCGCGCGGTGTGCGGCGACCTGACGTCGGCCTTCAACTTCAAGAACCCGAACGGCAACCCGACGACGTCGTTCCCGGCGCCGACCAAGGCCGCGGCCGACGCGCAGCACGTGCAGCAAAGCCTGCAGGGCGCGGTGCCGGTGCCGTCGGTCAGCACGCAGCAGATGCCGGCGCAGCCGGCCGGTACGCGCCCGTCGCGTGCGCTGCCGTACGAGCTGCACACGAGCGCGAGCGCCGATGTGTCGGGCGGGCTGGTGTGGCTCACGTTCAGCAATACCGGCACGGCCGGTGCGGTGTTCCATGTGTACGACAAGCTGCATCTCGATCGCGCGCCCCGCCGCTATACGGTCGAAGCGGGCAAGCAGTTGTCGGATTCGTGGCGCGCGGTGGCCGACGATGCGGGCAACTACGACTTGTGGGTGCTCGGGCCGAACGGCTTCCTGCGCGAATTCCAGGGCAACGTCGCGAAGGCCGCGAGCGGGCCCGTGCCGGAGATCCGCGTGTGCTACGACCCGGCGAACGACGCCGTGTACCTGACGATCATGAACGTCGGCAACGCGGCGAGCCAGGTGACGGTCACGTCGAACGCGTATCGCACCGACGGCCCGTGGAGCTACCCGGTGCCGGCCGGGATGCAGGTCGAGCCGTACTGGACGCTCGCCGCGTCGAGCGGCTGGTACGACTTCACGCTGACGGCCGAGAACGGTCTCATGCGCCGCTTCGCGGGCCGCGTCGAGACCGGCAAGGACAGCATCAGCGATCCGGCGATGGGCGTGTCCAGCTGACCGGCGCCGGCCGCGCGGCCGGCGTCGCATCACCGGTTGCCGCCGGCGCGCCGACCCGCGCCGGCGGCGTTTTGTGCGCGGCCTCGATTCGACGGGGCCGCGCGTTTTTCATTCATTCCCGTTCACACGACGCTTCATTCGATGACGCAACTCGCGCTTTTCGATCTCGACTTCACCCTCATTCCGTTCGACAGCGACCAGGCCTGGGGCCATTTCATGGTCGAGCATGGCCTGATCGACGCGGCCGAATTCGCCCGCATCGACGCTGCGTTCGCGGCCGGCTACGCGGCCGGCACGCTCGACATCCATGCGCACCTGTGCAACATGCTCGCGCCGCTCGCCCGCTATTCGCGGGAACGGCTCGCGCACTGGCACGCGTGCTTCATGGCCGACGTCGTGCGGCCCGCGATCTCGCCGGCTGCGCTCGACCTCGTGCGTCACCATCGCGCGCGTGGCGACCTGTGCTGCGTCGTCACCGCGACGAATGCGTTCATCACGCGGCCGATCGCGCGCGTGTTCGGCATCGATGCGCTGATCGCATGCGAGCTCGAAACCGTCGACGGGCGGCCCGATTCGCGCTATACGGGGCGTCCGTCCGGCGTGCCGAGCTATCGGGAGGGGAAGATCGTGCGCACCGACGCATGGCTCGCGTCGCGCGGGCTCGCGTGGTCCGACTTCGAACGCAGCTGGTTCTACAGCGATTCGCACAACGACATACCGCTGCTCGAGCGTGTCACCGACGCGGTCGCAACCAATCCGGACGAGCGGCTGCGCGCGCTGGCGACGGCACGCGGGTGGCAGATCGTGGAGCTGTTCGAAACGGTGTGAGCGTGCGCGCCGTCACGCGCAGGCGCGCGTGCTTTCGTCGTGGCGTTCGACGTTGGCCATGAACGCGGTAATCAGCCGCGTGTCGGCGCGCGCATCGAGGTAGTACAGGTATTCGTGCATCGGCGGCAGATCGTCGACGAACGCGACCGCGCGCAGTTCCGGATGCGCGCCGACCTCGCCGCGCGGCATCAGCGTGCAGCCCATGTCGTGCCGCACGGCTTCGCGGATCGCTTCGCGACTGCCGAGCTCGATCGCGTTCACGGGCAGCCCGATGCCTGCGTGCTTCAGCACGTGCTCCATCAGCGCGCGCGTGCGCGAGCCGGCCTCGCGCAGCAGCAGCGTCTCGCCCGCCAGCGCGGCGAGCAAGACCGACTCGCGCGCGGCGAGCCGATGCGAGCGGTGCACGACCAGCACGAGCGGATCGTTCGCGATCGTATGCCGCACGAAACGCGGATCGTCGTCGCGCTGCGACGACACGGCGACGTCGCAGCGGAAATCGACGAGCGCGTCGAGCACCTGCTGCGAGTTGCCGATCTCGATGCTGATCTTCACGGCCGGATACTGGCGCCGGAACGCGGCGATCGCGGGCAGGATGTAGAACGGGCCGGTCGTGCCGACGCGCAGGTTGCCGGTATGCAGTTCGCGCTCGTTGCGCAGCGCGAAATCGATATCGTTCTCCATCTGCAGCATCTGGCCGATCATCGGCATCAGCGACGCACCCGCGTCACTGAGATCGAGACGGTTGCCGCGGCGATGGAACAGCTCCACACCGTAATGGCGTTCGAGCTGCTGGATGCGCGACGTGATCGTCGGCTGGCTCACGTCGAGGCGCTTCGCGGCTGCGGTCACGCTTCCCTGGCGGGCGGTTTCGTAGAAGGCGGCGAGAAGCAGGGCAAGCATGGCGACACACGGGACGAGACGTGCGGAAATTACCGGCCGCGTGTGTCAATTCCATGTCATTGGCGTGGATGTGCGTGGCAAATTGGGGCGCGATGTGGCGCGCCTGACACGCGGCCGTCGCTTATTCGGGCGGCTGCTCGTCGTACGCGACGAAGATCTTCCGCGTGCGTTCGACGACTTCCCAGGTGCCGCGAAAGCCCGGCGGAATCACGAAGCGATGGCCGGCGCGAAGGGTTTTCGCGTTGCCTTCCTCGTCGGTGATCACCGACGTGCCTTGCAGGATCTCGCAGTATTCCGCTTCGGTATACGCGACCTTCCAGCGGCCGGGCGTGCTTTCCCAGATGCCGGTCGAGAAGCGGCCACACGGGCTCGTGAAGCCGGGGGTGAGCGTCTGCAGCGGGTCGCCGTCAAGCAGTTTCTCGGGCGCGACGCGATACGTGGTCGGCTCGCCTTGCGGGGCGAGTGCGTCGGTAATGGATGAAACGTCGATCATGGACAACATCCTTCTTCGGGTTGAGCGGAGCGCGCCGCCGGCGCGTCCGCAGGATTGTATGCCGGCGGCGGGCCCGGTCAGTTGCCGGTTTTCAGTTGCTGCCACAGGCGGTTCTCGAGTCGCGCGATGTCCGCCGAACGCGGCTTCGAGAGCGTCATCCGGTCGAGTACGTCGGCGGGCAGGTACACGTTCGGATCGTGCGCGACGGCCGGCGTCACGTACTGATGGGCCGCCCGGTTCGCGCTCGGGTAGTAGATCTCGTTGGTGATGTCCGCGTTGACCTTCGGGTCCTGGATGTAGTTGATCCATTGCAGCGCGGCCTCCGGATGCGGCGCATCCTTCGGAATCGCCATCACGTCGAACCACAGGATGCCGCCTTCCTTCGGGTTCGCATAACGGATCTCGTAGCCGCGCTTCGCCGCGATCGCCTCGCGGCGCGCGACGCTGACGTCGCCCGACCAGCCCAGCACGACGCAGACGTCGTTGTTCGCGAGGTCGTTGTTGTAACCCGACGAGTTGAACTGCGTGATGTACGGGCGCACCTGCTTCAGCATGTCGAACGCCGCGTGGTAGTCGGCCGGGTTCTTGCTGTTCGGATCCTTGCCGATGTACTGGAGCGCGGCGGCGAACACGTCGTCCGGCGCATCGAGGAACGACACGCCGCAGCTTTTCAGCTTCGCCACGTTGGCCGGATCGAACACCAGTGCCCAGCTGTCGAGCGGCGCGCCGTCGCCGAGTGCCTTCCTGACCGCCTGCACGTTGTAGCCGACCCCGTCGGTGCCATAGGCCCACGGCACGCCGTACTGGTTGCCCGGATCGGATTCCGCGATTTTCTTCATCAGCGCGGGATCGAGGTTCGCGAGGTTCGGCAGCTTCGACTTGTCGAGTTTCTGGTACACGCCGGCCTGGATCTGCTTCGCCATGTAGTTCGAGGTCGGCACGACGATGTCGTAGCCGGAGCTGCCGGCCAGCAGCTTCGACTGCAGCGTGTCGTCGCTGTCGTAGACGTCGTAGCGGACGTGAACGCCCGTCTGCTTCTGGAAATCGGGAATCGTGGTTTTCGCGATGTACTCGGACCAGTTGTAGACGTTCAGTTCGGTATCCGCAGCATGCGCGGGTATCGCCGACAGCGGCGCGAAACAGGCGGCGGCTGCGATCGCAACCGGGAAGGCGAGACGGAAAGCGCGGACGATCATGGTCACTCCCTTTCGAAACGAGGGCGGCGCGTGGCATCGCGCACGCGCGCCGCGGGTCGGTCGATGAGGCTCGCGGCGGTTCGCTGCGCTGCGTGTGCGCACCGGCGGGCCTCGCCGAATCTCGGGGATGACTGTATGCGGCGGCTGTTGGCGTGTCTGTCCATGAAATCCGTACAGCGGACCCGCGGCATGCACCGGAAACCCGCGCGAGGGAATTGGCAGCGCACTTTTGGCGTGGTAACGGTAAGCGTCCCGTTCTCCCGTGCATCGTATGACCGACCATGACGCCGCTACGACGATCGATATCCAGCTGGGCCAGCTCGTCTTCATGTCCGACGCGCTGTCGGCCGTGGCCGCCGCGATCGGCTCGCCGGATTTCGTCGCGGTCGTGTTCGAGAGCCTGACGCGCATCGTCGATTGCGATTCCATTCATCTCGATTACGAGGACGAATCGCTGCGCGATCGCCGGGTCGGCTGGATCGGCAGCTACGGCACCTATCCGGACCAGATCGAGCGCACGATGACACGCTATTACCGCGATTTCGCGCGGATCGACACGACATTCGACTGCATCCGCGGCGAACGCGACACGCAGTTGCTGCAGCTCTCGACGCTGCGGCTGAACCCCGAGATCCGGCGCGCGTTTTACGACACCGAGGACATCCACGACGAGTGCGTGGTCACGTATCGCGTGGACGAGCTGACCTATGCGCTGTCGGTGTGCCGCGCGCGACGGCTGCCGGCGTTTTCGCTGAAGGAGCTGAGCATCGTCCGGCACGTCGCGCTGATCGTGTTGCCGCTGGCGGTCGCGCATCGTCGCATCGTCGGCGACCGCCCGGCCGGTGCGGATGCGCCGCACGCGCAGGAAAGCGGTGCCGCGCAGCGCTTGAACGACGTGTTCGGGAAGCTGACGTCCCGCGAATCGGAGGTGTGTGCGCGGCTCATTCGCGGCAGGAAGACGCAGGACATCGCGCACGAACTCGGCATCCGGCCGTCGTCGATCGATACCTACGCGCGGCGCGCATTCGCGAAGCTCGGCATCGAATCACGCCGCCAGCTGCTGAACCTGCTGCTGGATCATGATGTGCTCGATGCGTCGTCGGCCCGGCGAGGCATTGCGTGATCGCGCGCTACGATAGCGCTGGCGCGATACACGAGGAGAGCCGCTTGGGCATCACATGGGATGGAGTCACGGGCGCCGACGTGCTCGACGACGCGCAGGTCGCGAGCCGGCACGCGTTGGCCGATGCGGCGCGCGATGGCGACTGGGCGACGGTGCTGGATCTCGTCGAGAAGCAGTCGAGGCTCGTCAATGCGACGCGGCTGGGCGGGACGTCGCTCTATACGCCGCTACATCAGGCTGCATACGGCGGCGCACCGAAAGAGGTGGTCGTCGCGCTGTTGCAGCTCGGCGCATGGCGCATGCTGCGCGATGCACAGGGGGCGCGCCCGGTCGATCTTGCCGAGCGGCGCGGGCATCGACCTCTCGTCGATCTGCTGACGCCGCAGCCGCGGCGTTTCGTGCCGGACGAGACACTGTGTGACATCCAGCGCCACTTCCACGACATGATTCGCGGCCGCATCGCCCGCCTGCGCGTCGACGCGCTGCGCCTGCCCGAACTCGAGCCGCTACTCGAACTCGACGCGCAGGCCGAACGCGTATGGTTCGCGGTGCCGGGCATGTACGGCGGGTTCGGCTATGCGCTGCGCAACGACGGCGCGGCGGCCGTGCTCGTGTCCGAAAGCTGGAGCCGCGTGGTCGGCGGCTCGGGCCAGCGGCACGAGATCACGGCGCGCGGCAGCACGCTCGTCGAAGAAGGCTTCGTGTGACGGCGTTGCGCCGCCACGTGACCGCTCAGGCGACCGCCGTGTCCGTTGCGGCGACGGCGG
>NZ_JAAGPG010000409.1:0-7870 GCF_017104665.1 Burkholderia sp. Se-20378
GCCGCGCTCGACGCGCAATACGCGAAGCTCGACGATCCGCGGGCGACGCCGTCGGCGCACGTGCTCGATGCGCTGTGCGCGCTGCGTGGCGATCCGCGCGGCGCGTGCTTCGCGTTCGGGATGCGGCAGTCGCTCGCGCATACCGAAGCGTTTCGCGCACGGCCGCTGCCGCCCGACGTGCAGGTGCGCTTCGACGCAACGGCGGCCGAGTCGCTGGGTCGGCAGGCCGACCTGGAGCGCACGCAGATCGGCAACTTCGACGCGTTCCTCGCCGCGTATCACGCGGGAACGCTGAACCAGGAATGCGGCGAGCCGACGCGCGACGCGCGCTGACGGGGCCACCGCATCGAATCCATTCCCCGGAGGACAGATGAGCAGTATCGCGGAAATGAAAACCGAACGCGGCTTCTCGGCGCGCGCAGCCGGTGCGGGCGCGCTGGCGTCGTTCGTCGGCTTTGCGTCGACGTTCACGCTGATCGTGAATGCGCTGACGAATGTTGGCGCGACGCGCGCGCAGGCCGCGTCGGGCCTGATGGCCGTCTCGATCGTGATGGGGCTGGCCGGCATCGTGCTCAGCTACCGGACCCGGATGCCCGTCAGCGTCGCATGGTCGACGCCCGGCGCGGCGCTGCTGCTCGGCCTGGGCGCGGTGAAGGGCGGCTATCCGGCCGCGGTCGGCGCGCTCGTGCTGACCGGCGTGCTGCTGACGCTGGCCGGGCTGTGGCGGCCGCTCGGCCGCGCGATCTCGAAGATTCCGCTGCCGATCGCCAACGCGATGCTCGCGGGGATCATCCTGAACCTCTGCGTCGCGCCGGTGCATGCGATCGCGCAGTATCCGCTGTACGTCGCGCCGATCCTGCTCGTCTGGGTCGTGATGATGCGGGTCCGCAAGATCCTCGCGGTGCCCTGCGCGGCAGTCGCGACGCTGATCGTAATTGCGTTCATCGCCCGCACGGGCGGCGTGGGCGCGGCCGGCATGCTGCCGCATCTCGCACTCGTCGGGCCGGTGTTCTCGGCGTCGACGATGGTGAGCGTCGCGGTGCCGCTGTTCATCGTGACGATGGCGTCGCAGAACATCCCGGGCGTCGCGGTGCTCAATGTCAACGGCTACCGGCCCGAAGCGTCGAGGCTGTTTACCGCCACGGGGCTGTGCAGCCTGGTCGCGGCGCCGTTCGGCGGGCCGCCGATCGGGCTGGCCGCGATTACCGCCGCACTGTGCGCGGGCGAGGAGGCCGGCCCCGACGGATCGCGGCGCTACTGGGCCGGCATCGTCTGCGGCGCCGCATACATCGTGTACGGGCTCGCGGCGAGCGCCGCGACGCTGTTCATCGCGGTCGCGCCGCCGATCATCATCGAGGCCGTCGCCGGCCTCGCGCTGATGAACGCGCTCGGCGGTGCGCTGCTCAACGCATTCACCGACAAGGACGCGCGCGAAGCGGCGATCCTGACCTTCCTCGTGACGATGGCCGGCCATGCGTTCCTCGGCATCGGCGGCGCGTTCTGGGGGCTGCTGACCGGCATCGGGCTCACGTTCGTGCTGCGTCGCGCGGAGGGCCGGTGATGCCGCGCGACGACGCGGCCCGACGCAGTCCTGTAGTCACCATCGAAAAAAACGGAGAAGACATGCAGCACACCATCGAGAAAATCACCGCGACACCGGTGTTCGCGCGCGGCGACGCGGAGATTGCCGGCGTCCGGCTGTCCGGCAGGCTGTCGGGCGTGATCGTCGAGATCGAGACGTCGCAGGGCGTGGTCGGCCACGGCTTCACGGCGATTACCGACGAGGCCGTCGTGGCCGCGGCGATCGACCACGTCGCCGCGCCGAACCTGGTCGGGATGAACATCGTCGAGCGCGAGCGCATTCTCGACAAGCTGGTCTGGCTGCTGTGCCCGCGCGGGCAGACCGGCTACGCGGGGCACGTGATTTCCGCGATCGACATCGCGGTCTGGGACGCGATCGGCAAGATCGCCGGCATGCCGGTATGGAAGATGCTCGGCGGCGCGCGCCCGGTGGTGCCGCTCTACACGACGTTCGGGTTCGCGTCGGTCGAGCGCGCGGAACTCGTGCATGCCGCGCGCGCGCTCGTCGCCGCCGGGCATCGCCGCATCAAGATGATCGTCGGCTATCACGCGCTCGCGCGCCGCAACGAAGGACGGCCGCTCGAGCAGGTCGTCGCGGACGACGTGGCGCGCGTGCGCGCCGTGCGCGACGCGGTGGGCGACGCCGCCGAGATCTACATCGACGCGAATTGCGGGCTCGATCACTACCACGCGCTGCGGCTCGCCGAGCGCGTGGCCGATTGCGACATCGGCTTCTTCGAGGAGCCGATCGCGGACAACGACCCCGCCAAGCTCGCCGACCTGAGAAAGCGCGGCGGCATTCCGGTCGCGACCGGGCAGAGCGAGGGGCAATTGTTCCGGTTCCGGGATTTCCTCGTCAACGAGTCCGTCGACATCCTGCAGCCGAACGTGTGCGTGTGCGGCGGATTCTCGGTGGCGACGCGCGCGGCCGCGCTCGCGCAGGCGTTCGGCGTGCCGATCGACAACGGCGGTACGTTCCCGTTCCACAACATGCACCTGCACGGCGGGCTTGCGAATGGCGGCTCGGTCGAGTGGCACGTCGTCGCGGTCGAGATCTGCCGGAACCTGTTTACCGGCCTGCCGGCCGAGCAGAACGGGACGCTGGCGCTGCCCGATGCGCCGGGCCTCGGCTTCGGCATCAATCGCGACGGCGTGCGCGAGTTCTCGTCGGGCCCGGGATCGCAGGGGCACGGCAAGGCCTGACCGGCCGTCGGCGTCATGGCCTGCCCGCCGACGCGCGCGGGCAGGCGACGGCGTCCTCGCAGTTGCTGGAGACGGGGGCGCGCGGCTGCATGATCGACGCGCACCCGTTGCCCGAACCGCAAGCGGCCGGCGAATCAGGCTCGCGCGTTGACGCTCGACGCGCTCAGATGTGCGTCGTGTGAGGCGCGAGCGTCCGCACGATGTTGATGAAGCTGGCGAGGACGGGCCCGATATCGTCTTTCCGCCACACAAGACCCGTTTCAACGGTCGATGGGCCGTGTGCCAGAGGACGATAGACGACGCCCGTCCGTCGCAGGTTGCGCAGCGATTGCGGAACCACGGCGACCCCCATGCCGGCGGAAACGAGGCTGACGATCGTCTGCATCTGGATCGCTTCCTGGCCAATGCGCGGGACAATGCCGACGGAACTGTAGCACTCCATAATGGTGTCGTAGAAAGCCGGCGCAAGATGCCGCGGGAAAATCACGAGCGGAAGCGCCGCGACGTCCGGCAGATGAATGGGGACATCCTCGGGCGCGTTCGACGCGGCAGCCGGAATCGCGAGCACGAGCGGCTCGCTCACGACCGGCAGATACGATAGTTCGGCCGCATAGCGTGGCGGTACGGGCGGGACGATCAGGCCCGCGTCGATGTGGCCTGCGGCCAGCGCATCGATCTGCACGTCGCTCGTCGCTTCGGTGAGTTGCAGCCGCACCAGCGGATAGCGGGCACCGAATTCGCGCAGCAGCGACGGCAGGAGCCCGTAGTCGGCAATCGACACGAAAGCGAATGACAGTTTCCCGGTTTCACCGCGCGCGAGACTCTGCGCGAGCCGGGGAAGCGCCTCGGCCTCGGCGAGCAGTTTGCGCACTTCGGGGAGCAATGCCTCGCCGACCGGGGTGAGCGCAACCGTCCGGTTCGTACGCGCGAACAAGACTACGCCGAGCTCCCGCTCCAGCGAACGGATAGCCTGCGAGAGCGGGGGTTGGGTAATTGAAAGGCGCACGGCAGCCCGGCCGAAGTGCCGCTCCTCGGCAACGGCCACGAAGTAGTACCACTGGCGTAGATCGGGTGGGGAATTGGACATTCTCTTTATTTGAAATGCGACCAATAGCGATGAACAATATATTGGACAAGCGGTATGTAGCGCATGGGCTTGCCGGTCTGCGTGCTGAAGATGGGTCGGGCGGCCCGTTGAGGGCTGCCGGTGTCTCCTTCATTCTGTCATTCTCGCGAACGGTGGCCGCGTAGCAGCCGTGTATCGCTTTGTCATCCGGACGGAACACACGTCGGTCTGTTCGAATATTTTTTCGTCACCTTGATGTGACGAGTGAGCAGACACAAGTGGGATTTTACCTACCTCGGCAAGCGGATTTTATCTATTTCCGGGAAGCGCGGATTGCGGTGTTCGCGAGCGCTATTGATCGGCAACAGGATGTTATCGGTTATCCGATTGGTCGTTTTTGATTTAACGACGGGATTCCGCGAATCAATGACGAAATTTGAGTCGTCTTGATGGAAAGGAGGGATCAATGCGGGAACGTGGAGGCAATTGACACAGTGTTCGATCGACATCCCGATGTCGTAGTAGCCGCACTGAGGGGATTCGAACGCCACTTCACTTCAGGCGCTTGGCAGCCCACCTTCTTATTGATTTGAGTGGTGGGCTGACCGGCGCCTCGATCCGGTTACACGACCATCGGCATCGATGTCGTGAACGCATCCGCCAGAAACTCGCCGTCCGCCAACCGATGGTGTTGAATGAAGTCGCGCTGCGCGGATTCGATCATCACCGGCGCGCCGCATGCATACACCTGGTGGCCCGACAGATCGGGCAGGTCCTCGATCACCGCGCGATGGACGAAGCCGGTGCGACCCGTCCACTGGTCGCCGGCGTCCGGCTCGGAGAGCACCGGCACGTACTTGAAGTTCGGGATCTCGCGCGCCCACTGCTCGGCGAGCTCGTCGAGATAGATGTCCTTCTTGCGGCGTGCGCCCCAGTAGAGCGTCATCGGGCGCGTGATGCCCGAGTGCTTCACATGCTCGACGATCGCCTTGATCGGCGCGAAGCCGGTGCCCGATGCCAGCAGCACGATCGGCTTGTCGGAATCTTCACGCAGGAAGAAGGTGCCGAGCGGGCCTTCGAAGCGCAGGATGTCGCGCTCCTTCATTGCGCCGAACACATGGTCGGTGAACTTGCCGCCCGGCATATGGCGGATGTGCAGCTCGATCGGGCCTTCCTCGTGCGGTGCGTTCGCCATCGAGTAGCTGCGGCGCGAGCCGTCCTTCAGGATGAACTCGACGTACTGGCCCGCGAGATACTGCAGGCGTTTGTTGGCGGGCAACTGGAGCTTCACGACCATGACGTCGTCGGCCTTGCGCTCGAGTGCGGCAATCCGGCACGGCAGCTTCTTGACCTGCACGCCATCGACGCCGGCGATTTCACGCACGTCGATTTCGAGATCGCACTGCGCTTTCGAGCAGCACAGCAGCGCGAGGCCGTGCGTGCGTTCGTCGTTGGACAGTGCCGACGCGGCGTGCGGGCCCTGTTCGATCTGGCCCGACACGATCCGGCCTTTGCAGGTGCCGCACGCGCCGTTCTTGCAGCCGTACGGCAGAGGGACGTTCTGGCGCAGCGCGGCCGCCAGCACGGTTTCGTCCGATTCGACCTGGAATTGCCGGCCGCTTTGCGTCAGTGCGACTTTGAATGTCATGGTGTGTTTGACGGCGGTGTGCGGACACGGGTGTCGCTCGATCACACCGCGCGTCCGCACGTCAGAGGGAGGAATCAGGCGGTGCGGATGATCGCTTGCGCACGTATCCGCCAGCCGAGCGCTGCCGCAATCGCGGCGAACCCCACCAGCGCCCACATCGGCAATGACAGCCCGAGAATCGGCGGATACAGCGTTTCGCACAACCCGCCGACCTTGAAGACCAGCGGCAGCCAGTGTGCCGGCGGCAGGCTGTCGACCACCGGCTGCAACGCATCAAAGCCGCAACTGAATCCCGGGTGAGCCTGCACGTAGATGTGCCGTATCGCGACCGCCGCACCGGCCAGCGCAGCCGCCAGCGAGAGTGCGCGCAGCAACGCGACGCGGCGCCCGCCTGCTGCGGCCACGAACGCGAACAGGGCGATCAGCAGGAACAGGTAGCGCTGGATGATGCACAGCGGGCACGGATCCTCCTGCCACGCCAGCTGGATCCACAGTGCGCCGCCGACGAGCGCGAGGCTGGCCACGCCGATCGCCAGCAGCGCCCACCGTTCCGCGCGCGTGGCGTCGTTCGGGGCGCTCATCGCACGGCTCCGAGTGCGCTGACCAGCGACGCGAACACGCGGTCGACGTCGCGCTCGTCGGTACGCCAGTTGCAGAACGCGGCGCGCAGGCCCCAGGTGCCCGCATGCACCGTCGTCGTGATGAAGACGTCGCCGAGATCGCGCACCGCGCGCATGTACGCGTTGACGCGTGCCTCGTCGGGCTGCTCGGCAAGCGTGAAGCAGACGACGTTGACGCGGGTCGGCGCCAGCAACGCAAGGCCCGGCTGCTCGGCGATCTGCCTGCCGAGCCGGTGCGCGAGTGCAATGTTGCGCCGGACGATTTCCGCATGGCCGTCGCGGCCGTACGCGGCAAGCGCGAACCAGGTGGACAGCGCGCGCAGCCGGCGCGAATTCTCCGGCGTCAGGTGAACGAAGTCCGGATTGTCGGTCGGCACGCCCAGGTAGGCGGAGCTGTTCTGGAAGACCCGCACCTGCAGGTCGCGCCGGCGGCTGAACTGCACCGCGGCGTCGTACGGCACGTTCAGCCACTTGTGCAGGTCGATGCAGATCGAATCGGCGTCGTCGAGGCCACGCACGAGCGCGGCGTGATCGGGCGACAACGCGGCGAACGCGCCGAACGCCGCATCGACGTGCAGCCAGAACGGATAGCGCGAACGGAGCGCGGCGATCGCCTGCAGCGCGTCGTAGTCGACGGTATTGACGGTGCCGGCGTTCGCGACGACGATCACCGGCTCGCCCTCGAAGCGCTGCAGCGCAGCCTCGAGCGCGTCGACGTCGATCGCCTCGCGGTCCTTCAGCGTCGGGATCTTCTGTACCGCGCGACGCCCGATGCCGAGCACGGACAGCGCCTTGTAGATGCTCGAGTGCGGGGTGCCGGACAGCACGCGGATCGGCGGCAGCATGCCCACGCCATCCTCCGCGATGTCGACATGCTCAGGGCAGCGTTCGCCCAGCCATTCGCGACCGATGGCGAGCCCGACCAGGTTCGACATCGTCGCGCCGCTGACGAGCACGCCCTGCTGCGCATCCGACAATCCGAACAGCTCGCGCAGCCGTGCGACGGTTTCGCGCTCGAGATCGGGGGCCGAGCTGTCGATGCCGGCCGTCGGGTTCTGGTCATACACGCTCGTCAGCCAGTCGCCGGCGAGGGCGGCGGGCGTTGCGCCGCCTGTCACGAAGCCGAGGTAGCGCGCGCCGGCGCTTCCGGAGAATCCGGGCGCCCAGCGCGCCAGGAAATCGTCGAGCGCCGCGTCGAAGCCGGGGCCTCGGGCCGGCAGCGGTTGCGGCACGGCAGCGGGTGGCGCGAGCGCGGCCGGGCGCTCGTCGATGCGGTCCAGCACGTCGAGCGCGTGATCGAGGGTACGCTGCAGAACCGCTTCGATGCCGACGAGGTCGTGTGAGAGTTTGGCGTCCATGCTGTCAGTGGGGTGGGTGGAGGAAAGAAACGGACATCACGCGCGCGGGCGCAACGTCGCATACCAGAACAGCAGCGCGGTCGCGCTGAACGCGGCGCCGAGCGTACAGACGCCGGCCCAGCCGAAGCGCGCATACACGTAGGTCGACGCGATCGAGCCGGACGCGCAGCCGGCGGCGTAGAGCAGCATGTAGCCGGCCGTCAGGCGGCTGCGTGCGTCGGGGCGCACGCCGTAGATCAGGCTCTGGTTGGTCACGTGCACCGCTTGCAGGCCGAGGTCGAACGCGACGACGCCCACGACGAGCGCCGCGAGCGAATGCATCATGAGCGCGGTGGGCAGCCATGACACGAGCATCAGCGCGAGCCCGATGCCGGACGTCCATTGCGCGAGGCCG